>JASHWY010000155.1 GCA_030043835.1 Thermoplasmata archaeon | reverse complement strand
CCGGACCCAACGCATCGGGCGCTTCGGAGGCAGGGCCCGGTCGTGGACGCAGTTAGCCCGCCTTCGAAGCCGAGGGCGCCTTCCGGTCTCGGGCCCCCGCGGGGCGATCCGGAGCGGGCTTCGCCGCCGCGAACTGTTCCTGCTCGGTGGAGCCCTCCATCGCGAGCGTGGTCGTGAGGCCTCCCGAGAGGACCTGCGATACGTCGTCGAAGTACCCCGCGCCGACGAACGACTGGTGCTTCACGGCGGCGTATCCCTCCTCCTCGGCGCGGAACTCCTCTTCCTGGAGGTCGGTATACGCGGCCATGCCGGTGCGGCCGTACCCCTTCGCGAGCTTGAACATCGACAGATTGAGGGCGTGGAATCCCGCGAGGGTCACGAACTGGAACTTGTAGCCCATCTCGGCGATCGTCGATTGGAACTCGGCGATCGTGTCCGGGGGGAGCTTCTTCCGCCAGTTGAACGACGGCGAGCAGTTGTACGCGAGCATCTTTCCCGGGAACTCGCGGTGGATCTCGCGCGCGAACCGCTCGGCGTCCTCAAGGTCCGGCCCGGAGGTCTCGAACCAGAGAAGGTCGGCGTACGGCGCGTAGGCGAGGCCCCGGGCGATCGCCATGTCGAGGCCTCCGGTGATCTCGAAGAACCCCTCGGGGGTTCGTTTTCCGGTGAGGAACGGCGCGTCGCGCGGGTCGATGTCGCTCGTCAGGAGCTTGGCGCTAAGCGCGTCGGTCCGGGCGAGCAGAACGGTCGGCACGTCGAGGAGGTCCGCTGCGAGCCGAGCCGCCCACAGCTTCTGGTTGAACTCCCGTGCCGGGACCAAGACCTTCCCACCCATGTGCCCGCACTTCTTGACCGAGGCGAGCTGGTCCTCGATGTGAAGGCCGGCGACCCCGGCGTCGATGAGCGACTTCGTGAGCTCGAAGACGTTGAGCGTGCCGCCGAACCCGGCTTCGGCGTCGGCGAGGATCGGGGCGTACCAGTAGGTGTCCCCTTTCCCTGAGGCATGCTGCTTCTCGTCCTCCCGCCGGAACGCACTGTTGATCCGGCGGACGAGCGTTGGCATGCTGTCGGCGGGGTAGAGGCTCTGGTCCGGGTACGTCTCGGAGGCGGTGTTCGCGTCTGCGGCGACCTGCCAGCCGCTGGCGTAGATCGCGGGAAGTCCGGCGGCGACCATCTGGACCGCTTGGGTACCGGTCATCGCTCCGAGGGCCGGGACGTACGGCTCCGACCGGAGGAGCCGCCACAAGCGCTGGGCGCCGATCGTGGCGAGCGTGTACTCGATGCGGACGGAGCCTTTGAGACGCTCCACGTCGGGCGCGTGGTACGGTCGGACGATCCCCCTCCAACGCTCGCTCTCTTTCCACTCCGATGGTCCCGTCCCCGTCATGCTGGCTCCCCTCAGGGCGTCGCCTCGAGTTGGGGGTACGCCTTACTCGTGATAAACCCCTCGAGCTCGGGCGCCGAAACGACCTCCTCGAGGAGCGCGCGCGCTCGCTCGATGGCCCGTCCCGGGTCGTGGTGGTTTCTTTCCCTCAGCAGTTCGGCCTGCTCGCTACGAAGGTAGCCCGAGACGAGCGCTTTAGTCACGGGCGCTCCGTCCGGAAGACGGGAGCCGTGGCGGACCCAGTGCCAGAGCTCCGACCGCGCAATCTCGGCGGTCGCGGCGTCCTCCATGAGGTGGTCGATCGGAACGCACCCGATCCCTCGCAACCACGACTCGAGGTACCGTAGGGCGACCCGTGCGTTCCGCTGGACCCCTCCCGGGGTCACCGTCCCGGACGGGATGGGTAGGAGCTCGCGCGGCCCGATCGTCTCGACCGGCAACGGACGGTTCATCTGGTGGGGCGTCGGCATCTCCCGGTCGAAGACCTCGAGGGCGACCGGGACGAGGCCCGGGTGCGCGACCCACGTCCCGTCGTGTCCGGCCCGGACCTCCCGCTCCTTGTCCGCGACGACCTTCGCGATCGCCTCCGCGCTCTTCTCGGGATTCTCCTTGATCGGAATCTGGGCGGCCATGCCGCCCATCGCATGGGCCCCCCGTCGGTGGCAGACCCGGATGAGCCGGTGCGTGTACGCGGTCATGAACGGGGTCGACATCGTGAGCTGATCGCGGTCGGGGAACCGGACGTCGCCGCGGTCCTGGAATTGCTTGATGACGCTGAAGAGGTAGTCCCAGCGGCCGCAGTTGAGGCCGACGGAATGTTCCTTTAGCTCCCAGAGGATCTCGTCCAGCTGGAACGCGGCCGGGAGCGTCTCGATGAGCACGGTCGCTCGGATCGTTCCGTGCGGGAGCGTGAGGGCCTTCTCCGATTCCACGAAAACGTCGTTCCAGAGTCGAGCTTCGAGGTAATGCTCGATCTTCGGAAGATAGAAGTAGGGCCCTGTGCCGCGACCCACGAGCTCGTGGGCGTTGTGGAAGAAGAAGAGGCCGAAGTCGAAGAGGCTCCCCGAGATCGGAAAGCCGTCGACCTCAAGGTGTCGTTCGAGAAGGTGCCAGCCGCGGGGCCGGACCATGAGGGTCGCGATTCGCTCGTTGAGCCGATAGTCGCGCCCCCCGGGGGCCTTGAACGTGATCCGACGTCGGACCGCCTCCACGAGGTTCGCCTGACCGAGGACCGTGCCCTCCCAGGTCGGTGCGTGGGCGTCCTCGAAGTCGGCCATGTAGACCCGAGCCCCTGAGTTGAGGGCGTCGATGATCATCTTCCGGTCGGTGGGGCCGGTGATCTCCACGCGACGGTCTAGTAGGTCGGCCGGGGGTGCCGGAACGGTCCATTCCGACTCCCGGACCTTCTTGGTCTCGTCGGGGAACTTGGGCACGAGTCCGGCGGCGACGGTCGTCCGGAAAGTCCCCCGCGAGTGGAGGAGTTCCTGACGCCGCGCCTCGAAGAGTGTGTGGAGGCCGCCCAAGAAGTCGAGGGCTTCTTCGGTCAGGATTCCCTCGCCGCCCGAGGGAACCTTGGCCCGGAGCGTGACGCTCGGGACCCCTTTCCCCGGTGACGCCTTTCCTGCTTGCATCTCGGACCGTGCACGGGTGGGAACCCGACGAAAGCTTCCCTGCCCCGACCGGAGCGGCTTCCCCACAGCGGGGAAGGTATTAGGTTGCCAGGCCCCGCACCGGTCGCCGGCCGGCCGAGTCTGACCCCGGCTTTCCGGCGCCAACCTATGTCTTATAAGTCTCCGCGCGAGCTACGTGCTGGTGTCCGAGGCTGGCCGCGTCTCCGCCCTCTCCTTGCTAACGCTCCGCGAGATTCGTGGCTATATCCGGCGATCCCACGCCGTCGCCATGACCGTGTTCTTCGGAATCCTCTACGCGCTCGGTTCGATGGTGCTGGGGACCATGCTGATCCTGACGCGCCTTCCGCCGCCGTACTACACCGAGATCATCTGGAGCCCCGGCCTCGGCCAACCTCCGTGGGACTTCCCGGCCCTCATCATTTGGGCGCCGTGGGGGGCCGTTACGCTTCCCTGGTTCGCGACCTGGGCAACCGTCCTCGTTTCGATGGGAGTCGCCATCGGCATGTCGGTCGCGGTGCTCCTCTCCGCCCAGCTCATCCGGATGCGGCGGTCCGCGACCGGCGGACCCACCGCGATCGGGTCGGTCGCGGGGCTCACCCCGGCGATGCTCGCCGTCGTCACCCTGGGCGCCTGCTGCGGGACCACGGCGGCGGCGACCGCCGGCGTAGGCGCAGTGGCACAGATCACCGGTTCCAATGCGGACAACCTCCTCGTGAACAACTGGTTCCTCGGGGTCTTCCAGATCGCCGTCGTCTGGATCGCGCTCCTCGCTCAGGAGATGCTGCTCCAAGTGTACGGGGACGTCATCGGGGTGAGCCGACGAGCCCGCAGCGGGACGGCTCCCGCCGTCGTCTACCGTCCTCCGGCTCACGACCGTAAGTTCGTCGCCGGGGTGGTGCTGCGCACGGCCCTGCTGCTCGCGGGCGTCTCTTGGGCCCTCGCCATGCTCGTCGGTTGGACACTCGTCCCTCCCCTCGCCGCGAGCGCCGCCCAATGGACCGCGTGGATTCTCGAGTACGAGCTGGTGGCGATCCTCGCGGTGATGGCCGCGCTGTTCCCGAGGGAACTCGCTCGGTGGTTTTCCCTCGCCGCCCGCAGACCGGCCGGCTACGTCGTCCGAGGCGCTGCGTTGCTCGGCGGTCTCGCCCTGGTCGCCTGGGTTCCCCCTCCGTGGTCCGGTTGGGGGATCGAGGGGTTCGGTAACGAGCTCCTGGGGGTGCTGGGAGCCCCCTCGTCCTGGGGGGCGATTGCCCCGGTCTTCCCCGCAGGGCCCGTCCTGTACCTTCGATGGGCGTTCCAGTATCTTCTCCTCGGAGGGTTCGCGATCACGGTTGCCCTCCTGCCGGGACGCGCGTTCTCTCCGCTCGAAGCGACGGTCGGTGAGACGGTCGTCGCTGGCTCCCACGACGAGAACCCTCCCGCAGGACGGGCCCCCTCGGTCCCGTCCGACGATTCCGACGCCCGCCCCTCGGGGCTAACGGCACCGTCCCCCGACCCGATCCCTTCCTCTGCCGGAGCCCAAGCTCGATGACCGATACCTCTCCGCCTATCGCCGGAAGCTCACGATGCTGAACCCTCAGCTCGTCCTGTGGCCGCTGGCGGCGGGCATGGTCGCCACCACGGCCATCGTGATCCGCTGGGCCGCGGAGGCGCGCACGCCGCTGCGCGCCGGGACCGTCGTTTTCGTGCTGCTCATGATGGCCGCGATGTTCGGGGGAGCGGCGATCTACTTCATCCATCCCGGCGCGGCGTCGCTGATCGAGGGGTTCTGGGTCGCGAGCGCGCTCATGTCGGCGAGCGCGTTCGCGGTGTTCGCCGCGCATGCTCGCGAGATGCGCTCCCGCCTTGAGCGCGGCCCCGAGAGCCCTCCGCCCGCTCTGGTCCGACTCTCCACCTTCGTCGGGGTGGTGATCGCGCTCGTTCTCGGGAATGAACTTCTGATGGGTTGGACGTTTGCCGCGGCGTCGGGTAGCCCGGTGGTCGCGACCGGACCCGGACTCTCGGGGGCGATCGGTCTCGGGGTCGGGATCGTGAACTCATCGTGGTTCCTATTCACGATGGCCTCCGAGATGATGCTCTCGGCGTACTTCCTTCGGAACCTGCTCCCGAAGCCGCTGTTCCTCTTCGCGATGGCCCAGGGAGCGATCATGTTCCTCTCCCCCCCCGCCTTGGCCGAGGGCTGGTGGAACGCGCTCGCGATCTACGGTTCGAGCGTCCTCATGATCGTCCTGTTCATCTACGCCATGGAGTTCCTTTACCGGCACCGCGAGCTCCCGTCCGCGTTCGCGACGTACCTCGTCCTCCTGCTCGCCATCTACGGCGGGATGATGGCCGGTCTCTTCCTCTGGCAATACTACGGGAACGGCGGCCTCTTCGCCCTCTCGATCATCGCCGAGATGGTCCTGTTCTACGAGGCCGTCACCCGTCCGGAGCGCGGGGTCGGGCGCGCGCCCGTGACCTGGCAGCTCCGGCCGAACTGGGCGTTCCAGGTCCTTGCCCTCATCTTCGTCGCCGAGCTGTTCATGGGAGCGGTCCTCGCCGTCGAGATTGAGCCCGCGACGTACCTCGGGGGCTTCCCGTTCCTGCCACTCTCGGGCAGCGCTCCCACCGTTCTCGAAAACGCGGTGTCGAACGGGTTCTGGTTCATCGCGACGGTGACCGCGTCCACGTGGTTCCTGCTCATGATGGGCGCCGAGATGGGGGCCTTGGTCGTCTTCAAGCTGCGCGAGACCCGGAGCGGGGAAAACCGCATCCGGCTCCTCCTCATGCTGGGTTCGTACGGTGCCTTCGCCGTCTTCTATCCAAGCATCTACTACGGGGTCGTCTTCCCGAACGCGCCCTCCGGGACGCAGGTTCCGGTCCTCGGTTGGAGCATGGGGATCGGCTCCGCGCCGCTCGCGGCGAGCGTCTTCGCCATCCTGCTCATCACCTACGCCGCGATGGGGGCCCTCACGTTCCTTTTCGGCCGGCGGGTCGTCTGTTCGGTCTT
>JASHWY010000154.1 GCA_030043835.1 Thermoplasmata archaeon | reverse complement strand
TCGACCCACGAGACCTCGAGGGCCGTCAGTTCGACGCCTATGTGAACACGGCCTGTCCGCGGATCGCCCTTGATGACGCGCCGCTCTACGGGCGACCGATGCTGACCCCGCCCGAGTTCCTGATGGCGTTGGGCGAGCTCCCCCTCGAGCCGTACCGGTTCGACACCTACCACTAGATCGTTCTCCTCACCCGCAAGCAGAAAGCCGAGAGACGACCTATCTCCAGCATGCGGTACGGCTTCCTCGTCCCGGTCGGTTTGCTCGCCGCCGGTGCGGCGGTGGTCGTGATCGCGGTCCTTCGCGGGGAGGCGACCGCCGGCCTCTTGGTGGTTTTCCCGTTCGTCGTCGGTCAGTCCGCCCTCCTTCTCCTCGGAGTCGGGCTCCTCATCGCGGGGTTCCTCACCCTGCCCCTCGCGTTCGCCCTGGAAAGGACCGGGCCCCTTCCTCCGGCAGAGCCCGCCACGACGGGTGAGCGCCGCGGAACGTCGGGTGGTCTCGTGCTCATCGGCCCGATCCCGATTTTCTTCGGAAGCTGGAAGAACGTCTCCCGACGGACCCGGATCGCTGCGGCGGCGGTGGGCGCCGCCGTGCTCATCGTCCTGGCCGTCGGGCTTGCGCTCGTTTTTCGCTAGGGGCTGGGAACGCCTCGGCGAGGAACTTCCGGTGAACTCGGGGATCGCCCGAGAGCTCGGGGTGGAACGTGAGTCCCCAGATTGTTCCGGCGCGGACCCCCACCACTTCGTTCTCCACCCAGGCGATCGGCGTCGCTCCCCCTCCCACGGCGAGGATCCGCGGCGACCGGATGAAGACGCCCGGGAAGGGGGGCCCCTCGAGGCGGTCGACGCGCACCGGACCTTCGAACGATTCGCGCTGGGTCCCGTAGTCGTTGCGCCGCACGGTCACGTCGACCACTTGGAAGGTCGGAGGGTCACGGCCCGACGGGCTCGGGGCGATTTCCCGGGCGAGAAGAATGAGGCCCGCGCAGGTCGCGAGAACGGGGAGCCCCTCCCCAAGCCGACGGGCGAGCGGACGCCAGAGGCCGCCGTTCTCGAGCAACCGAGCGATCGTCGTCGACTCCCCGCCCGGGAGGAAGAGTGCGTCGACCGTCGCGAGCTCCTCCGGCGTCCGCACGAGGAGAAGACGTTCGTGAGGAACGACGTGGCGAAGCGCTCGAAAGTGCTCCGGGACGTCGCCCTGGAGCGCGAGGACCCCGACCTTCATCCCGATCCGCCGCGACGGAGCTCCTCGAGGACCTCTTTCGCTCGGTCGAACCGGATCTCGTGATCCTTTAAGAGCCGGGCCACCACCCGGTCGACCTCGTCGGCCCGGGCGCCCGCGCTCACCGCGAGGTTGCGGGCGTGGAGCTCCATGTGACCCCGTTGGATCCCCTCGGTCGCGAGGGCCCTCAACGCCGCGAAGTTCTGCGCGAGACCGACCGCCGCCAAGACCTCACCCAGCTCCCGGGCGCTCTTCACGCCGAGGAGCTTCACGTTCGCCTTCGCCGTCGGGTGGACGGCGGTCGCCCCTCCGATGAGACCGACCGGCGCCGGGAACTCGATCGTGCCCACGAGGTTGCCGTCCCGGTCCTTCTCGTACGTGGTGAGCGGACGCACGACCCCGCCGGCCGCCTGCCACGCCGCGAAGGTGTGAGCGCCCGCTTCGATGGCCCGGGAGTCGTTCCCCGTAGCGACCACGACGCTCGTGATGCCGTTCATGATCCCCTTATTGTGGGTCGCGCAGCGGAACGGGTCGGCCACGGCGAACGCGAACGCATCCAGGATCGCATCCACGACCTCAGGGCCCGAAGCCGTCTCGGTCCTGAGCTGTTCGGCGAGGAACGTCGCTCGCGCGCGGGCGAGGCGGTGGATTGCGAGGTTCGAGATGATTCGCAGCACGACGCGGCCGCCCGCCAGCCGGGCGAACTCGGGGCCGAGCGCCTCGCACATCGTGTTAACCGCGTTCATCCCTCCCGCGTCGCGGGCGTCCACGAGTAGGTGGACGATCACCATCGTGCCGCGGAACGAAGGGACGATCCGGACCTCGAGGTCTTTCGCCCCTCCGCCGAACTTCACGAGGACGGGATCCTTCGCGTTCGCGGCGGCTAAGAGCTCCTCCTTTCGGTCGAGGATTCTTAGGCGCGCCGCGGCCGGATCGGGGACGTTTAATATCTGGACCTGCCCGATCATCACCGGGGCCGTCGTCGAGGCGTGGAAGCCGCCGGCCGAGCGCGCGACCTTCGCCGCGTTCGACGCCGCCGCGACGACGCTCGGCTCCTCGATCGCCATCGGAATGAGGTAATCCCTGTCGTTGATCCGAAAGTTCGTCGCGATCCCGAGCGGGAGCGGCATCACCCCGATCACGTTCTCGATCATCCGGTCGAGCGTTCCCGGGTCGATGCCCGGCGGGAAGTCGTACGCCTTCGCCTCGTCGTCGGTGAGCCCGGCCCACTCCTTCGCGAACGCCCGGCGTTCGGCGATGCTGCGGCGGTAGAAGCCGGGAACCTCGGACGAGCGCGTCACATCGGTTCCTGAGTCGACGTCGCGGGAAGAGGCTCGGAAGTCCGGGCCACGATGACCTTGGCGGGTCGAAGGAGGCCTCCGAAGAACCGATATCCTTGCTGGACGACCTCGACGATCGAGCCGTCCGGGTGCTCCTCCGACGCGGGGGCCTCCCCGACGGCTTCCTGCTCCGTGGGGGAGAAGGGCCGTCCGGCCACCGCGACGGGCTCGACTCCTTCGTGCTTCATGAAGGTCGTCCACTCGCGGTCGAGGAGGTCGAGGC
>JASHWY010000153.1 GCA_030043835.1 Thermoplasmata archaeon | reverse complement strand
TCCTCCCTCCATCATGGCGACCACGCGGGCGCCGAAGGCGGGCGTTACGCCGCCCCCGGACACTTGGGTATAGACCGTTCCGTTCACGAGGAACGAACCCGGGTGGGGCGCCTCCAGCGCGTAGTATCCGAGCCATCCCGCGACGGCGAGGGCGATCACCGTGACCGCGAGGAGCGCCACCATCGCCGCACGGCGGGGGTGCCACCGGGCGACCCGGGGTCGGGGGAGCGGGGGATAAAGCCCGGGGAACGCCTCCCAGGAGTAGAGGGGGGGAGGGTCGCGAGGAACGACGACTGGGACGGGGGCCCGGCAGTTCGGGCACGGGAACCACTGCGTCGGCGGGGACGGGGCGAGCACGACACGAAGGTCCGACCCGCACGCCGGACAGCGGATCGTGACGGTAGGGGAGCCCATACGACCCCATGGAACCGCGTCGGGGTCTTAGCCTTGAGGCGTTCGCTCCAGAAACCCCATCCTCGCGTCGCGGCGGTCGACGACGGGGCCTTCCGCCGTGGCGATCGCTCGGCGCCGATCGCGGCCGTCGTCGTCTCCGCGCCGAGTTACGTAGAGGCGATTCGGACCGCGACGGTCCGGGTCGACGGGCGCGACGGGACGCGCCGGGTGGTCGCGCTCGTTCGGGCGACTGGTCCCACCGACGGACTCCGGGCGCTCCTCCTCGACGGAGCGGTCGTCGGAGGGTTCAACGTACTCGACCTCGACCGGATCCACGCGGCGCTTCGGGTCCCCGTGGTCGCGGTGACGCGGAGGGCCCCGGAGTTCGGGAAGATACGGTCGGCGCTTGCGAAATGGTTCCCTCGGGACCACGGCGAGCGTTGGCGGAGGCTCACCGCCCACCGTCTCTTCGCGGTCCCGACGGGCGGGCACCCGATCTACGCTGCGGCGGTCGGTTGCACGAAGGCGGACGCCGCCCGCCTGGTCCGGCGGACGCTCGTACGGGGCTACTGGCCCGAGCCGCTCCGCCTCGCCCACCTGGTCGCTTCGGGCGGCTCGCCCCCGGCCCGTTCGGCGCGCCCCAAGGGTTAATGGCCCCGCCGCGGTTCCCGGGTTGGGCCTGTAGCTTAGCTTGGACGAAGCACTGGCCTTCTAAGCCAGAGCACTCGGGTTCAAAGGTCCCGGGCGTCGCCCGCCCGGGGCGGGACGTCCCGACAGGCCCGCCTCCTCGTTACGCCGCGCCGACCTTCGCCGCACAGCTCGCGCAGACGATCGTGGTGGGGCCCGGCGGGAGCGGTTCGCCGCAGAGCGGGCACGTCGCCCGAGCGTCGGCCGCGGCCAAGAGCTCCTGGACGCTCGCCCGAAGCGCGGGGTCCGCCGTCGCCTCCATGGGTTCGCGCTCGACCCGTGCGAGTCCGGTCGCGGGTAGGAACTCCTCGGGTCGCGCACGATAGACTCCGGTACGCGCGTCGAAGACGACCCAACGGCGGGAGACGAGCCCCTGGAGCGCGGAGTCGACGAGCTCCCGGACGCCGCCGAAGACGTGCGCGAGCTCCACCGAGGTGAGACCCTGGGACTCGACGAGCACCTCGAAGCAGCGCGCCGCGAGCAGCGAGAGATCGCCCCTCCCGATGGCGCGGTCGACCGCCCAGCTCGTCCGGGACGTGCGGCGGACCCGGCGCGACAGCGGAAGGCGTCCCGCCCGCGGGTCGGGGAGCAGGCTCGTGTGCACGAGGTCGAGCTCGTAGCGGATCCGCTCTTCGGGAAGGTAGAGCATCAGGGCGACCGAGAACGGCAACAGGCTCTGCTGACGGCAGAGGGTGACGCTCTCGGCGAGGGTCCCGGAGAGGGCGGAGACCGGCACCCTCCCTCCGCCCGCCGCTCCGCGGTCCTCTTCGACCCGCGTTCTCGGAACGTAGTGCTCGCGGCGGAAGAGCCGGGCGATCGCCCGCGTGGGCGTACCGAGCGTGATCGGGTGAAGGTCCGCCGAGCCGTCCTCGTGGAAGTCGATTCGCTCGAACGGCAGGAGGAACTCCCACGCCGGCCCGGCGGGCGGAGGCGAATCCACTCGGAGCTCACCGGTCGCGAGCCGTGCGTCGGGATCCGCCAGGATCGAGTAGAACGTCGGGTACTCCTTGCCGTCGGCGGTGAGGAGGAACCGAGAGAGGGCGTTCCGGCGGTGCCCGACGAACTCGTCGTACGCCCGCGCGAGCGCCCGCTGGGAATAGCCTTCGTGGCGCGCCCCGGCGAGCGACTGGGCGAGGGAGTCGAGCTCAGTCAGCGAGACGTCCGTCACGAGCAACCCGCTCGTCCAAGAGAAGCCCGTAGAGAGAGATAAAGCGGCGGGCCATCGACTCGAGCGAGGCCGTCCGTCGGACGAGCTCCGCAGCCCGGCTCCCGATCCTCTTCCGCTCTTCGGGCCGCTCTAAGAGATCGACGATCGCTTGGGAGAGTGCGCCCGACGGGTGCATCGGGACGCGCCAGCCGGTCTTCCCGTCGTCGACGACCTCCGCTGCACCCCCGACGGCGGGCGCGAGGACCATCGTCCCGCACGCCATCGCTTCGAGGAGGGCGACGCTCGAGGTGTCGCCGGTCGACGGGAGGACGAAGAGGTCGGACTCGGCGAGCAGGGCCGGTTTCTCCTCTTCCGCGACGGGTCCCACGTAGCGGACTCGGCCCGCGAGGCTGGGGTCGCTTCCGATCCGCTGCCGCACCGCCCCTTCCTCGGGGCCTTCGCCGCCGACGATCGCCACGAGGTCGGTCCGCGACCGTGCCGCGGCGACCGCGTCCAGGAAGCGATGGACCCCCTTGTCGACGGTGAGCCGCCCAGGAAGGTGACGAGCGGGTCCGAAGGGAGGCCGCAGCGCTCTCGCCAATCCGGGACCCGGATCCCCGGGCGGAACCGCGCGACGTCGATGCCGTTGGGCACCACCTCGACCGAGCGTCGGAACGGCTTAGACGCTTCCGAGACGAGAGCGTCCCGGGCCGCGGCGGAGGGCGTGGTGGTGACGTCGCACCGCCAGTACGTCCCGAGGTTGTACCACCATGCGACGCGGAAGAAGAACGAGACCAAGAACTTCGAGGGAACGCTCGCGCGCATCTCCTTGAAGTTCGTGTGGAACGTCCCGACGAGCGGACGGCGATAGCGCCGCGAGGCGAAGAACCCCATGGTGCCGATGGGCCCCGGCGTGTGGAGGTGGATCACGTCCGTATCCTTACCCCCGTGGACCCCGCGAAGGAGGCCGAAGGGGAAGATCGACCAGCGGTACTGGCCGTAGAGCGGCACGGCTACGGAGCGAACCCGCGTCACCGGGATCCCGTCGATCTCGACCTGCTCGGTCGGAGCGCCGGTGACCGGGTTCGTCGTGTAGACGCGAACCCCGTGGCCCAGCCTCGTCACCTCCCGGGCGAGACCGCTCGTAACGGCCGCGACCCCGTCGCGGGTCGGAACGTACGAGTCGGTATAGAACGCGACCTCCATCGAAGCTTCCTACCGAACGTACGGGCCCTCGGGGGTTCCTATGCTTATAGGTGGACGGAGGACTGCCGGGTGGGAAGGCTACGCGAGCGTGGGGAACGCCCGCTCGAGCCGGCTCATCTCCCGAACGTCGAGCGACCGCCGGTCGAAGGAGACGACGAGCGCCGATCCCGTCTCCTTGACCTTCCCCACGAGCCAGTTCACGAACTTGAGTGTCGTGTCGAAAGTAAACTCGGTCACGAGGAACTCGAGCGCGTCGAGGTAGACGAGCGCGCCTCCCGGCGCCTCGGTCGGGTCCCGGAGCCGACCTCCGATCTCCCCGGGCGAAAGCGTTCCGGCGGCGCCGGTCGTTCCGATCGCGATGTCGATGCGCCGGTCGCCCTCGAGCCCCGGGATCTCGGGGGGTCGCGTCGAGACGATCACCGTCCGCGGGAACTGGCGGGCGTGCTCCCGTAGAATCCCGACCGCTCGATCCGGTCGCTCCTCACGGACGAGCACGCTCCCCCCGGGGGCGAGGCGGACCCCCGGAGCGAGGGCGGCCGTGAGCGTGGGGGAGGGTGTGCGGAGCGGCTGCGGAGCGCGCAAGAGCGAGTTCCACGAGGGACGACGCGGCGGTCCCAGGAGGCTCTTGCGTTTGAGCTCGACCTCGTCGCTGAGGCGGGCGAGGCGGCTCTCGGCGAGGATCCTCACCTCCTGGGCCGTGTGCCCGCGGGAGGTGTGCTGAAGGATCTCCCGGAGGGCGCTCTTGACGCCCTCTTCGTATCCCTCGGAGTACGTGCGAGCGTACTCCTCGTCTTGAGGAGGCTCCTCCCCTGGCTCCTCGTCGGCGCCGATGCGGTCCGGGTCGCTCACGCGACCGCCCGGTCCCGCGCCGTCGCTTCGGTCGGCCGGACCGGCTCCACCGGTCCGCGCGGCCCTGCTGCCGACGCCGGTGCGGCGGCCGGAGTGAACTTGTACCCGTAGTGGATCACGCCCGCCTTCCCTTCCTCGCGGAGCTTGCGGAACGTCGCCTTCACCTTGAGGCCGATCGCCACGTCTTTCGGCTCAACGTCGACGACCTGGCCGGTGAGGACGGGTCCCTCCACGGTCCGTACGAGGGCGAGAACGTAGGGGACCTGCATCTCGAACCCTTCGGCGGCGTCCTGGACGACGGTGAACGACACCACCTCGCCCTCTCCCGAAAGCTGGAACGGCACCATCTTCTCGATCGTGGCCCGATGCTGCGGGCACGTGGGACAGACGAGCCGTGGGGGAAAGTAGACCGTGTTGCAGTTGCCGCACTTCGACCCGCCCAGGTTGTAGCGCCGGGGCGTCTCCCTCCAGAACCGCGCGATCGACATGATGCTCCTCCGCTAGTTCGCCCTCTCGAGGAGCGTGACCACGCTCGTGGCCCCCGTGCCGCCCACGTTGTGCGCGAGGCCGAGCGAGGCGCCGGAGACCTGGCGCTCCTTCGCCTCTCCACGCAACTGGCGAACGAGCTCGACCACCTGGGCGACCCCGACAGCCCCGAACGGCTGGCCCTGGGCCTTGAGCCCGCCGGAGGGGTTCACGGTCGGGGTCCCTCCGGGGCCGAACCGCCCGCTCGCGAACGCCGGTCCGGCCGCGCCCTTCTCGACGAAGCCCAGGTCCTCGAGCGCGAGGAGCGCACTGATGGTGTAGGCGTCGTGGACCTCGGCGACGTGAACGTCCGCGGGGGCCCGCCGCGCCCGCTGAAACGCGCGTCGAGCAGCGACCACGGTGGAGCCGAGCGTCGTGAAGTCGTCCCGGTGCTGGAGGGCGAGCGTGTCGCACGCGACCTGGCTTGCGGCGATCTTGATCGGCGTGTCGGTGTGCTCTCTCGCGGTCTCGAGAGGGCCCAACACGACCGCCGCAGCGCCGTCGGAGAGCGGAGCGCAGTCGAAGACCCCGAGCGGCTCGGCGACGGGGCCGGCGTTCATCACCTGTTCGAGCGAGAGCTTGTTCCGGTAGTGGGCGTTCGGGTTCTTCGCCCCCATCGCGTGGGCGTGGACGGCGACCGAGGCGAGCTGCTCTCGCGTGGTGCCGAAGAGGTGCATATGGCGCCGGGCCATGAGCGCCCAGAGCGCGGGAAGGGTCGCTCCGAAGACGACCTCCCACTCGTGGTCGGCCGCGGAGCTGGTGATCTGGGCTGCGGTCGCGTCCGGTACGTCCGTCAGCTTCTCCGCCCCGCCCACGACGACGAAATCGTAGAGGCCGCTCGCCACGGCGAGGTACCCCTGGTGGAGGGCGAGGGCCCCGGACGCCCCGCCTCCCTCCACGCGGACCGAGGGCAGGTGCCGGCCGCTCAAGCCGGCGTAGTCGAGGATCAGCGGGGCGATGTGCTCCTGGTCGATGAGCGAGCCCGACGCCATGTTGCCGAGAAAGAGCCCGCCCAGGTCCGCGCTCGAAAGCTTCGCGTCGACGAGGGCCTGGAGACCCGCCTCGATCCCGATCTCGCGGAACGACCGGTCCCAGAGCTCGCCGAACTTCGTTTGGCCCACGCCGAGCACGGCGACGTCGCGCATGCTCTACGTCTCCCCCATGTGGATCTTTCCTCGGAATTTCGCGTAGACCGCGTAGGGAAGCTCGACCCCCTGGTCGAGGTACTCCTGCACGGGGCGGCCGAAGCTTCGGTCGAAGGTTGCGATCTCTGTGGTCGTCTCTAGGTCAAAGCCATCCGAACCGGCCCCCGATCCGTAACCGACCATGAGGATCCGTTCGCCGGGTCCGGCGTGGTCGAGGACGTTCGCGAGACCGATGAGCGCGGCCCCGGAGTAGGTGTTGCCGATAAACGGCGTCACGAGGCCGTAGCGCATCTGAGCGTCGTTGAACCCGAGCTGTCGTCCGACCCGCTGGGGGAACTTCCCGTTCGGCTGGTGGAAGACAACGTGCTGGTAGTCCTTCGGGCTGGCGCCGACCGCGTCCATCATCGCCTTCGCGCACTCGGTGACGTGGCGGAAGTAGGCGGGTTCTCCCGTAAAGCGGCCGCCGTGGCTCGGGTACTTCTGGCCCTCGCGGCGCCAGAAATCCGGCGTGTCGGTGGTGTAGGAGACCGTGCGGTTGACGCGGCAGATCACCCGGTCCCGGCCGATCACCAACGCGGCGCCTCCCGCGCTCGCCGAGTACTCGAGCGCGTCGCCCGGGGCTCCCTGGGAGGTATCGGTTCCGATCGCGACCCCGTATCGGATCATCTCGGCGCCGACCATCCCGAGGCAGGTCTGGATCGCCGCGGTCCCGGCCTTGCACGCGAACTCGAAGTCGGCCGCGGTGAGGTTGGGCGTCGCCCCGACCGCCTGGGCCACCACGGTCGCCGTCGGCTTGACCGCGTACGGGTGCGATTCCGATCCCACGTAGATCGCTCCGATCGCTTGGGGATCGATGGCCCCGCGGATGAGCGCGGTCCTCAGCGCCTCCGTGGAGATCGTGATCGTGTCCTCATCGGGGGCGGGGACGCTCTTGCAGATCACGTTCAAGCCCTGGCCCATCCCTTCGCCGTCGACCCCCCAGACCCGACCGATCTCCGTCGGCGTGATCCGATACCGCGGGACGTACGCTCCGTAGCTCACGATTCCTGCTTTCATGCGATTTCCCGTTCGCCCTAGAGCTCCTCGAGACGTTCCAACACCGCCGGGGCGTTGAGGGCCGTCGTGAGGAGAGGGATGTTCTCGACCTCGGAGAGCCGCACGGCGAGCGCGTCGATCCGTCCGGGGTTCGCAAAGACGACCGCCGCCGGCTTTAAAGGATGGGCCCGGATCGCGACCATCGGCGAGCGTCCGTACTTGACGTTCGAGAAGATGAGCGCGCGCTGGGTCGTCCATCCGTAGACCTCGACGAACCGCGTCGCGTCGATCGAGAGGATCGCCCGGGGCGCGTCGAGGACCGTGAACCCGTGGACGTCGCGGTGGAGGTCGACCCGGCTCACCGGCCGTGCGTCGAGCCGGTCCGCGAGCGTCTTCAATGGGATCGCGACCGCGAACTCGCGCATCCCGAGGATGCCGTCCGAGTGCGGCCGCACGCCGAGGCGCTGGGTGACCCGGCCTCCGTTCTGGGCGTCGAGCGCGAGGAGGGCGTCGACGTACCGCCGGACGAACGCCGACCCCGGGCTCACGCGGCGCTCGGATTCGTAGTCGCTGATCACCGACGGCACGGTGGTAAGGTGCTTCGCGAGGTCCCGCTGAGAGATCCCGAAATCCTCCCTCCACTTGCGGAGGGTTCGCCCCGGATGGGGCGAGAGGACGACCTCGCCGGCCATCTTCTCGCGGATATCGGCTTCCACGACGCCCAAGAGAAATCGGCCGGTATAAAGCGATGCCCGTCGTGTCGGTGGGTGCGCTCGACACCTGCCGACATGGCTTCTCCGCGGCGAGGTGGACCGGGCGAGATTCCCCGGGCGGGGGAGCTCGCTCCCCGCCCCTTTGAACTCGCGACCTCTACCTTGCCAAGGTAGCGATCTTCC
>JASHWY010000152.1 GCA_030043835.1 Thermoplasmata archaeon | reverse complement strand
CCTGTGGGCCGACGTCACGGAATGGGACACCCGGCATTCGCACCGAGGTCGAGGAACCAGCAGTTCGGAGTCTAGAAATATCTCACGGGTTCCCGGAGGATCGTGCAATCGTTGACGTGTCCCAGCTGCGGCGCCCCGACCGGCCCGGGATCACAGTTCTGCACGTACTGCGGAAGCCCAGTTTCTGCGGCTTCGACGCCGTTACCTTCCGCGCCCGGCTCGCCCCTCGGCGGTTTCTCGACGACTCCCCCGACGTTCTACCCCTCCCAGGCCGGTGCTCCTCCGCCGCGACGGAGGTCTCGAAGGTTCGTGATCATCGTCATCGTCGTGGTGGTGATTCTCCTGATAGCCGTCGTGGCCATCGAGCTGCTGCCGTCCCCCTCCGTGCGGGTCGCGGGCATCTACGTCTGGGCCCCCGACGATGTCTGCGGACTACAATCCAACCCCATCAATGACGGCGGGTACCCCGTTCCCTACGGCGGGTACAACGCGAACATCAGCGAGACCGACCTCTGGACCTTCGATGTGCCGAACATCAATGCGACCGCGTGCACCATCCATAGCGTCACCACGAATACGAGCGGATTCTCCTTGAGCGCGATCCAAGTTCCGCTGACGATCCCCGGCGGGGACCTCAACGCCTCGCTGAACATCACCATCACCACCCCCAGCTCCTCCTTCTCTGGGAATCTCAACCTCGTATTCGCCTAGTCGACCGTGTCCCTTCCGGGACCGGTCCGGTGAAGGTCGACCCAGCGTTCGAGCGTATCCCTCCGGAGCCTTGAATCGGGATCTTCCTCGTTATCGCGTGGCTCGGCGAAGGAATTCGCCGGGCGCGCGCTCCATGAGGTCCTGCAAGCGCGGGCCGACGTCCTCGGTCAAAGGAATCCCATGGCCGGGGAGCAGGATCTCCGCTCCGAGGTCCCGGATCCGCCAGAGCGACTCGACCGCCTGTTCTAGGTTGCTGGCGAACCGCGGCGCGCCCAGTGTGAGCCGGCCCTTCCTCTCAACGACGGCATCTCCCGAAAAAAGGATTTTGCGGCTCGGGTGAAAGAAGACGACCTCGCCCGGCGTGTGGCCCGGGGTATGAACGACGCGGAGGGGCCCGACCTGGTCGCCGTCGTGGAGGGTGATCGCGACGGGGGCCGAACGGACCCGAACGAAAGGGCGCATCAACGGCGGCATCGGAGTCTTCACTCGCCCCTCCACATAGGGGGCGTCGTCGGCGTGACAGGCCAGAGGGGCCGGTATGTTCTCGACGAGATACGCCGCCCCGCCCATGTGGTCCACATGGTGATGGCTCAGGACGATCTTGCTCACCCGAGCGATGGGCACGTTGGCGGCCTCAAAGGCGTGAACCACCGGCGCGGCGTTTCGGGAAAACCCGGTGTCGATGAGAACGATCTCGTCGCCGTCCGCGTACGTGTAGCAGTTCACAAATCCAGGAATGCGACCGACCCCGTCGACCACGGGGGTTCCGGGCGCCGAGGGGAGTGGGGTCACGAGACCCCTCTTGGAAGGGCCGGTAGTTCCTCGGCGTGAGCGTCCGGGCCGGAAATCGGGTCGGGGAGCGGGGACGGCGCGACCGCGCTTCTCCTGCTCCGGGCCGGGAGCGTAGGCAAGTGCGCGAACTTCGCGTGTCGCCGAGAGCCGAGAACCTCCTCGCCGAAGAGGATGCTGACGGTGCCGATCACCGTGACCAAGACCGCGATGGCGTACGCGTACACGAAGGCCGTGTGATCGGGAAACAGGTGCGCGAACGGTCCCGTGGTCAGGACGAACGTGGACAGTAGCGAACCGGCGATCGGAGTCCCCACGCTCCCGCCGACGTTGCGAAAGACGTTGTTCATCGCCGTGGCCTGGCCCATGTCCTTGGGGTCCACGGTGAGGATGAGGAGGTTGATGATCGACGCGTTGAGGAGGCCGATGCCGCCCCCGATGACCACTTCGATGACCAGGGCCGCGGTCAGCGAGGTGGCGAACGCCTCCAGACCGAAGCCCAGGGCGGTGATCAGGCCCCCCGCGATGGCGAGCGGTTTCACCCCCACTCGGGAGACAACGACGCTGGCCGCGAGGGCGACGAGGGTCATCCCACCGGCCAACGGCAAGATGTCGATGCCGGCGGTAAGTATCGGGAAGTTCGCGCAGCTCGCGGGGGTGCTGCACGAGTTGTATCCGCCCGAAGCGACGGGGAACTCGAACTGGTAGATCAGCGTGAACAACGCGAGATACATCCCGAGACCCGCCACCGTCAAGACGACGTTCGTCACGGTGACGTTGCGTTCGGCCAAAAGGTGCGTGTCCACGATCGGCTCGCGCTTCGTTGCCGTCAGTCGCCGCTCGACGATCCCGAACGGCACGAACATGACCGCTCCGAACGCGGCGAACCCGAGCGTCAGGGGCGAGGTCCATCCCCACGCTTCTCCCTGCGAAAGGGCGGCTACGATGCCCGCGAGCCCGAGGCCGAGGAACAGGGCGCCAAGGTAGTCGACCCGGGTGTTGGGGCGCCGGTACGGGGACTCCTTCACGAGGAGCAGTAGCAGGATCGCCATGATGACGACGAACGGGATCGCCGAGTGGTAGGTCCAGCGCCATCCGTAGTCCTGAGAGACGAACGACCCGAGCGGGAGGCTGATCGCGAAGCCGATCCCGAACATCGCGCTCAGGATCCCCTGGGCGCGGGGAACCATCTCCCGAGGGAACTCCTCCCGCATCAGCGACATCCCGAGCGGCATGATCGTGAGGCCGATCCCCTGGATCGTTCGAGCGGTGACCATGAAGGCGAAGTTCGGGGAGAATCCGGTGACCGTGACGGCCGCTGCGTAGGTAAACATCACGAAGACCATGATCTTCCGCTTCCCGTAAATGTCGCCCAGTTTGCCGACGACCGGGCTCAACGCCACCCCCGCGGCGGCGTACCCCGAGACGATGAGGGTCACCTGGGCCGTATCGACGCCGAAATTCGACTGAATGGTGGGCAAGGACGGAACGAGCATCCCCTCGATGTAGAGGACGACGAGGACGATACCGGCCAGCAGGATCATGATCCGGTTGGCGTACCTCCGGTCGAACGTCTCTATCGTTTTCGGGGAAGGAGAAAGGGGAGTGCCGGGGTTCTCCGGTACCGAACTCGGTGCAGCCGAGCCCCTCTTCGGGTCTTGAGAGCTCGGAGAGGCACTGGGAATCTCGGTCACGCTGAGCACCGTCCTTGGAGTCCAAGGCCTCGCGCGGGGCCGCATTAAGTAGGCGGCCCTTAAGAAACACCACGAAAACGAAGGGGCGATCGACGTCCTCAGCGAGGAACGCCGCCGCGGCGAGCCTCGGTGGGAGGTCGCACCCCCAGCGAAGGAACCACGGGTTCGCTCGAGACGCGTTCTGCTGGAAGCTTAAAACCATTAAGAACGTCGGCCGACGAATGGCGCCGGTCCGATAGGATGGACCTCTTAGGCTCCGCCGCGCACTACGTTGTCTCCACCAGCGTCGGCATTGTTAGCTTCCTTGTAAGTCCGCTCGTTCTCGCCTATCGGTGGAAACGGACTCCATGGGCCCGACGATTCCTCGATGGCCTGCAACGTCGGTTCACGGGGCGGCCGGATTGGAGATGGTTGCGCCTCTGGCAGTTGATGGTGGCCCTGGCGATCGTGACCGCGGCCAACATCGCCTGGCAGGTCAGCACCCTTCACTGCTCCGACGACTCGCTCGCCATCCTCGCTTCCGGACAAGCCGCGCTTTCGGGACACAACCCATTCGCCGTGTCGTTCTGCATGGGTTCGTCACCGGATCACATTCCGTACGGCCTCGCGGAAGTAGCCTTGAATGCTCTTGGTGCAACCTCAGGCACGGTCCTCGGGATTTGGCTCGTCTGGCAACTCCTGGCGCTCGCGGTGGTCCCGTTGGTATGGGCCGTGAGCGCCGAGGACCGCCGGTACGTTTCTGCCCTGGCCGCGACCTCCGTGCTGTACCTCCCCAACATCGCGACCAACATCGGCGTCGAGAACGCGATCGTGCCCGTCTCCGTCCTCTTCATGCTCTTCGCGCTCGGAGTTAAGGGCCATCGAGGGCCCGTTTTCGAGGGAGTCGCGGCCTTCCTAAGCACGGCCAAGTTCCCGGCGCTCTTCCCTCTCCTCGGATCATCGGCGCCCCTGCGCCAGGGCCGTTGGAAGCAGACGACGATCGTTCTCGGGACCTTTTCCGGCGCAATCCTCCTGAGCTACGCTCTCTGGGGCCGGGACGCGGTCAGCATCGTCTACCTTAGTCAGGTCACGAGGGTGTCCGCCCACGCACTGAATCTGTGGGCCGTTCTCCTTCAGCAAGGGTGGCTCCGCCCTTCCCTCACATCCTCGGCGGTCCAAGGTGCCGGGCTGCTCGCTCTCGTTCTTTTGGTGAATTGGCGAAACTACTCCGCTCCGGTGGCGTGTGCCGTACCTCTCGTTGGGGTGATGGCACTGTCCCAGTACCTCACCTTTCAGTTCGGGGCCTGGCTCATTCCCCTGATTCTCCTGGGCGGATGGGTCAATCGTTGGCTCTACGTCTACGGGGTTCTGCTATGGTTCGATGAGACGATTGCCCTCGAATATCTCGGAATGAATCAAGGAATCTATTGGCCGTACGAACTCTGCGGCCTGCTCCTCACGGTGATCCTCGTCTACTTGCTCATCGTGATTGTCCGCAGCGAGGAAGCGAGGCTTCGCGAAAGCGCCACGGCAGGCGCCGAACCATCGACGTCGCCCCCGTAGTCACCTCGCTCCGCCGTCGATGGGATTCGGTGCTTTCCACCGTTCCAGGTGGCAACCGAACTCTTGGCGAAAGAAGAGGACGGTCTCAACGCCCTCCTCCTCGTCGCGAGGATCGCCCCGTTGCCGCGAGGAAGACGTTGCGTAGAGTGAGCCCCATCTCTTCGGCTCCGATGGGACTGGGAAGTCGTGCGGGCCGGTCGAGTTCGGCTGCCGGGAGGGCTCGTTCGATTCGCCGAAGCCCCTGAATCGCCGCCGAGTCGTGGGCGGGTCGGGCGATCGAACCCACGGATTGGACGAGCGCATCAAAGAGACGGAGATCGGCGTCGGAAACGAGACGGACTCCCCCGTCCCCCGTGGCGATCAAAGGATGAGCGGCGACCGACGGAGGCCGGGTTTGTTGGAGGAGTTTCACGAGCGAAGGGAGGGCCTCCGGATCCTGGAGACGCCCGACCGCCCAAACGGCGGCCAACCGTATCTCTGGGTCAGGGTCGTCGAGAGCGGCTCGGATCTTGGGTAGGCTTCCACGGATTCCGAGCTGCGCGAGGGTGTAGATCGATCCCCGCCGAGGCCACAGTTCGGGATCGTCGAGGAGCGGCAGGAGAAGGTCGGCGTCCGCCGACGTCCCGACCCGGCCCAGGGCGAGGGCAGCCGCCCCGCGCACGGCCCACGCGGGGTCGGATAGCCTCGCGCGGGCGACCTCCCGAGCTAGTGGAGAGCGCATCTGGGCGAGCGCGTGGATTGCGCAGACCCGGACCGCTCGCACGGGGTCGCTCGCCGCACGGGCCAACGCTTCCGCACTCGCCGCGGTTCCGATCCTTCCGAGCGCGATCAGAAGGGCCGGCCGCTCCCAGACCTCGGACTCCGTAAGCCGAGCCAGCAGGGCGTTCACGCCCCCTCGGTCCCGGCGCAATCCCATCACGACGGCCGCGGCGATCCGGACCCGTCGCGCGGGGTCGTTGAGGAAAAGGCGGACCTTCCTCGCCGCGTCCGGGTCGCCGCACCGTTCGAGCGCGAGGACCGCCTCCCTGCGGACGCGATCGGACTCGTCATCGAGTGCTCTCTCGAGCACCGGAACCGCCCGGGAATCGCGGATGCGCCCCAGCGCGAGAGCACACGCGTTCCGGACGAGAGCGCTCTCGTCGTCGGCGAGTCTCGCGGCCAACAGCATCGTCGACCTTCGGTCAGCGAGGCGCGAGAGCGCGTACGCGACCTGGGCACGGACCCGCCAATCCGGATCCTTGAGACGTCGCTCGAGCGCAGTCCGGCTTCCCGGATGCCCGAGCGTTCCGAGGGCCGACGCGGCCCCGAGACGCAGTCCCGGCTCTGAGCTCTCGAGCGCTAGTTCGAGAGAGGAGCGAGCGCGAGCGTCCCGGAGCTCGCCCAGGCGAAGAGCCGCACGGTTCCCTCGAACGGAGTCCGTGTTCGCAAGCTCGGTAATGAGCTCCCTCAACTCCTGACGCAAGGCGTTTAGGTCCGTTCGGGAGGCCCTACGAGTCGGTTTCGCGCGAGGGGATCGCGGCGGCTGAGTCGACCGTGAGCCGGAGGTTCTGGATGAGGGCACGCCCTGGGAGCACGGCCGGAGACGTAAGAGCGTGTTCCCGAGTTCGAACGGTGGCCCGTCGACCCTCCGGTCCCTCGAGGGA
>JASHWY010000017.1 GCA_030043835.1 Thermoplasmata archaeon | reverse complement strand
TCTTCTGGTCGATGGCCGCGATCATGCTCGCGCTCGTCGTTTGGGCTCCGCTCGCGCGGGTCGAGCGGGGAGCGCTCCTCGCGCTGACGTTGTCGAGCGTCCTCGCCCCGTGGGTCACCGCGTTCCCGACCGTCGGCGGAGTCGCGATGGGGGCGCTCATGGCGACCGTCTTCGTGCTGCTCGTCCGTCGATTGTCGGTCCGTGGGGCGGTTGAGCCGGCGGAAGTCAACCTCCTCTACGGGCTCGCCGCCGCGTTCCTCGCCACCGCGGTCGCGGGCTTCTACGTGGCCGCGGCGCAAGGAAGCGCCGTTGCAGCCGTGGCCTTCGGGGCCGTCATGGCGGCGGTCATGACGGTGGAGATCGCGTACCTCTTCCGGCGGTACTACCGAGGGGTTCCCGGCATCCCGTGGGTAGCGCGCGTCCCGAACGACGAGGAGCCGGCCGATATGCTCCCGGCGCGCGCCGGCGAGCGCTCGGGGGTGGACGCGCCCCAAGGTCGCGGGGCGCCGTTACCTCCGTCCGTGCTCGAGCGCTGACGGCCCGGAAGGATTCGTACACAGCGCATATCAACCGCGTCCAGGTCGTGGCGCCGTCAGGGAAGACCGTGACCGACCCGTCGCGTCGACCACCGTCCGGTCCCCTGCGTCACGCACTCCCGTGGCTCCTTGCAGCCCTTGTGGTCGCCACGGTCGGCCTTCCCACAGCGGCGGCGACGATGCACAGCCTGCGGGTCGTGTCCGAGGTCGGCTACGCGACGCCGGAGGCGAACCTCACGGTCAGGATTAACATGACCGACGCGCCGGCCTTCGTCCCCGCCTTCACGAACGTGCCCGAAGGATCGAACATCACGTTCGACCTCGTGAACCAGGGTTCGTACGTGCACACGTTCACCCTCTCCAAGCTCCCGAACGTCCGTCTCAGTCCCTCGCTTACTCCCGCCGAGCTCGACGCGTTCTTTACGGCCAACGGCTCCCTCGCGAACGTCTCGGTCGCGCCCGGTAGCGAAGGGTTCGCGAACGTGACGTTCCCCGATTCGGACGCTCTCGACTCGTTCGAGTTCGTCTCGGTCGTTCCGTACCAGTTCCAGGCGGGGATGTCCGGGGTCGTGAACGTCACGTCCACGGGACCGGGTATCCTCCTTCAGGAAGGGACGCTCCCCCTTCCCAACGTCGCGTTCGTGCCCAACGTTCTCGTGGCGAACGCAACCCACTATCCGGTGGCCCTCAACGTGCTCATCACGAACATGGGAGACACCCCGCACACGTTCACGGTCGCGCCGCAGTCGAACGTCACCCTTACTCCCGCGAACTTCACGTCGTACTTCAATACCCACACGCCGCTCGCGAACGAGCCAGTACCGGCGAGCACCGGTGCGACCGTCTGGGCCAACTTCACCGTGCCGGGCCCGGGGATCTACATGTATCTCTGTGAGATCCCCGGGCACTTCGCGGCCGGCATGTACGGGTTCCTCTACGTCGGGGTGACTCCTCCCGCGGTGGCTCCGCCCCCGTCGACGGCGATCGTGGAGGAATGGGTCCTCATCGGATCGGGGATCCTGCTCGCAATCGGGGCCGTGGTCGCTGCGGTCGCCATGTTCGCCGGGCGATTTCCTTCCCCGCCAAAGTCGCCCGGCCACGGGCATTGACCTCTCGGAACCCGAAGGGAGGGTCCCAGCTCCGCCCAGCCGACCGCTGCCGACCCAACGGATCGGTGGGGGTCACCCGCCCAACAGCGTCCTTACTACGTGACGATAAGGAACGAACGCATCGTGCCGTGGAACTCGCCGCAGAACTCCGTGCACTGGATGAGGTACTCGGTACCGGCGGCGACGTTCGGCACGTTGAACGCGAAGTGGTTCATGCGGCCGGGGATCGCGTCGATCCGCACGCCCAGCTGAGGGATGTTGAACGAGTGAATCACGTCGGCGCCGGTGACGTTAATCTGCACGACCGCGCCGGGGGCCGCCCATAATGCCCCGCCGCTCACCGTGTTGTTCGTCGCATCGTAGGTCGAGTTGAAGCACGTGTTGTTGACGGGATAGCAGAATTCCCAGTACCACTGGTGACCCGTGACGTCAACGTACTCGGTAGGGTCCGCGGGGAGCGCATCGAGATGGTAAAGGAGAATGGTCGAGTAGGCGGCGACGCCGGCGAGCAGCGCCACGACCGCGAGCGTCCAGGCGATCTCGAGCTTGTTAACCATATCGTCGCCGACGGTTGTTGGGGTCGCGGAACTTCACGACCGAGTAGATGAGGAAGGCGAACGTGACGATCACGCCGGCGACGCTGACCCCAATCATGAGCCACAAGAGGCCCTGCGTCTGCTGGATATTCGTCTGCCCGCTACCGAACAGTCCCATCATTGGGGCCGATATCGCGACGGCGCCCGCGACGCGGGGTCCCTCGCCGAGGACCGACACGGCCGGAAGGGGAGGCCGCGGCTACATATTCCCGGCGTACGAACCGAAGGCCGGTTCTCGAGGCCGCCGGGGGCGCCGGCCGTGGCTCCCATGTACGTACGGAGGGGCTTTGAACCGCACCCTCCGTCCGGCGCTCGGCCAGAACCTTGACGGGGCATCAAATGTCGGACGGGGTCGGTCGGCGCCGTGTCGCCGCGGCGGCGCTCGCGCTGGCCGTCGTCGTCGGGGGGTTCGGAGGACTCCTCACCGCCGTTCCCGTTCGAGCCCAAACTGTGGACGCCAACGGTGCGACCTCCTTCTCGGTGACCGCGATTTCGGTATCGGTCGGCTTCAGTCCGACCACGGTCCAGAACGTTGCCTCGGGCACCACCGTGACCGTGATGTTCACGGATGCCGATACCTCGCCCCACACCTTCACGATCTACGGCCGGCAGGGGGTCGCGCTCTCGAACCCGTCCTCGATCTCTCCGACCGAGCTCAACAAGCTCGTCTACGGAAGCGGGATACCCCCCCTCGTGAACCTCAACCTCACCGGAACCGACACGACCACCGCCACGCTGACGGTTGCGGCTCCCGGCTGGTACGAGTTCGTGTGCATGGAGCCCGGTCACTTCCAGGCCGGGATGTACGGGTTCATCGCGTTCGGCGAAGCCCTTCCTGCGAACCTCACTGTCTCGGCGCCGAGCACGGGCCCCGGCGCCGCCGTCTTCATCATCGTCGGAACGGTCGTCTCGCTCGTCGTGATCGCGATCGTGCTCGGATTCGTGGTCGGGCGTCGGCGGGGGTCGGAGTTCGAGATGCCGCCCGAACGGCTCGGCTACCCGGAACCCACGAGCCCCGGCCCTTCGACCCCTGCAACGCCAACGGACGGTTCCGCTCTCCCGTCCGAGAACCCTCCCCCGCGCTAGAGGACGAACACAAGGTTCAAAAAGGACTCCTCGTACTACCTACGAACCTTGTAGTAGGTTTGGGGGAATCGGATGGCGTGGGGGACGCCGAGCCGGGAGCGCCGAGTGCTGAAGGCCGGACACTCATCGATCGCGGTCACGCTCCCGAAACCGTGGGCTGAGGCGATGAACCTCCACCCGGGGGACTTGATCGTCTTCGACCAGAACGACGACGGAACGCTCTACCTCAAGCCGGCCCCCGTGCCGGGGGCGGTCTCCGAGGTGGTCCCGTTCCTCGTCCAGGCCCGCTCGTTCGATACCCCGGGCGTCCTCGAGCGCCTCGTGATCGGGGCCTACCGGGTCGGCCACGACTCGATCGAGATCCGCACGGACGTGCCGCTCGTTCCCGACCGCCTGGAGGAGCTCCAAGGGGCAGCCCGAGGTCTTCTCGGCGTCTCGATCGTCGCACAGGAGCCGAACCGCATCGTGCTCCAGAACTTCATCGACCCCTCGAAGTACGGCCTCCCCCAGCTCGTCCAGCGGATGAGGATGATCCTGGTCGCCTTCCTCGAGGAGATGGAGGAGCTGCTCCGTCGGCGCACCCGCAGCCGCCGGACGACCGCAATCGAGGAAGAGGCCAACAAGGTCCTTGCGCTTCTCGTCCGTCAACTGTTCCTCGCGAGCCGTGACTGGTCGCTCGCTCGCCGCATCGGTAGCCCGGACCCGCGCCAGCTGCTCGAGTGGAGGGTTGTCGTCCACGCCTTGGAGGAGCTCGCCGGCCTCTACGGCGGTGCGCTCGGTGCGCTCAACGAGGAAGCCGTGACGCTCTCTCAGACGACAGCCGTCGCGCTTTCCGGTTATCTCCCCGAGGTGAAGACCGAGCTCAAAGCGGTGGTCGACGCGCTCATGCACCCGTCGCTCGACCGCGCCTGCGAGGTCTATAACGCGATGGCTCGGTTGAGCGAAGGCGCGATGCTCCCCTCCAACGGAAAGGCCGGGGGGGCAAACCGTAACGCCGCCCGGCCCGTGTCGCACCTCCTCCTACGGGGCGCGGGCTGCCTCTCGCTGCTCGCCGAGGTCGCGATCGACCGGGCGGTGGCCGCCGGGACGGACACGATCCTCGTCGAGGCCACGTAGCCCGCCTTATCTACGCAAGGTCCGGACCATCGGTATTCGTTCGGTCCTCCCGTACGAACGGAAGATGGCACGACCCCGGGTGGTCGCCGCGAGGGGAAGACGGTGTTCGACTCTATCGACGATTGGTTGATCATAGCCGTGGTCGCAGGGATTCTGTTCTACGGGTCGAGCAAGATCCCTCAGCTCGCCCACAGCCTGGGTCGGTCGGTCGGGGAGTTCAAGAAGGGGCGCATCGAGGTCGAGAAGGAGATCCGGGCGGACCAGGCCCAATCGGCCACGAACGCTCCCGGCCCCACGAGTCCGGCCCGCTAGCGCCGCTCGTCGCGACCCGGCATGCCGAACGGAAGTCCGAAGGAACGAATCGAACCGCTCCCGCCACGGTGGGGCGCTCGCTCCACCCCCGATAGGTCCCGGAGGGGCTGATGGGCGAGCTCGAACGGCTCCTCGGGGTCCTCACCGAGGTTCGCCGGCGGGTCGTGAGGATCGGGGTCGTGCTCGCGGGGATCTTCGGGTTCCTCCTGTTCTTCGAACTCGACCCGGTCCAACTCCCCGTCTTCGGCGTGTCGATTCCGTTCGCGTACCCGTGGCCGAGCCCGTTCTACAACGTGACGGCCCAGGTGTTCCACGCGATGGTCGCCTGGATGCTCCCTCCCGGGGTCGTGCTGCTCAACGTGGGCGTCGGGGACTCGATCCTCGTCCAGATGGAGATCGGCATCCTGCTCGCGATCATCCTCGGCATGCCGTGGATCGTTCACGAGGTCGGCGCGTTCCTCGTACCGGCGATGCGCCGGAACGAACGGATGCTATTGCGCCAGATCGGAATCCCGGCGAGCGTCCTCTTCGCCTTCGGCACCGCGATCGGGCTGTTCTTCATCACCCCGTTCACCTTCCGACTCCTCTTCCGGTACGTCGCCGCGATGGGCCTCGCGTCGGTCCTCGGGGTCCAGGACTTCGCAACGTTCGCGCTCCTCTATTCGCTCGCGTTCGGGGTTGTCTTCGAGCTCCCGGTGTTTGTTTACGCGCTCACCCGGCTCGGGGTCGTGAAGGCCGCGACCTGGCGGAAGCACTGGCGGGGAGCGGTCCTCGGGTCGCTCGTCTTCGGGATGATCATCACCCCGGACAACTCGGGCATCACGATGCTCTTGATCGCGACGCCCATGATGGGACTCTACTTTGGCGGCGCCTACTTCGCCCGTCGCTGGGAGCACAAAGCGGTCGAGCGTCGGGCCCCTCCGGCGGTCGTGGGGGCGGGGTGAGCTCGACCGATGGCACTCTTCTCGGACGTCGACTGGGCGATCGTGCTGGCGGCGGCCGCGTTCCTTCTGTTCGGGAAGGAGAACGCGCAGCTTCTGAGGACGCTCGGCCGTTGGTACGGTAGGGCGGGGCGGCTCAAGCAAGAGCTGCTGTCCGAGTTCACCAAGGCGGCCGAGATCCCGACCCCAGCGCTGGGTCAACCGCTCTCGATCCGAGGAGCTCTCCTCGGTCTCGATTCACCCCCTACGCCTCCTACGGCCCACCGAGGCGTGCCCGCCGCCGTGCGGCGAGTCCCTCCCGCCCCGTCGCTCCCTCCGCCGCTGGAGACCACGAGCCCCTGGACCGGTGGCTATCCGACCCCCGTCTGGTCGTCGACCACGGCTCTGACGCCTTGGGACGGGCAGGTGAGACCGTGAGCGCGCTCACCCCTCAGCAGATCGTCACGATGACCGAGATCCTCGTGGTGCTCATGGGGATCGGAATCACGTGGGCTGTGTACTACAGGAGTGACCAGGCGGAGCTCCCCGGTGACGCGAGGGAGCCGCCTCCGGGCGAACCGGACGACGCGCTTCCCGACACGCGGGGGAGGACCCTCTGATGAACGGTTTCGATTGCCCCTCTTCCTGCCCGTTCGTCGCCGCCCAGCACCCCGCCCTCGAGTTCTCGGTAGGCCAGATCCGGCGGGTCGCGAGCCCGAACGATGCGGGGGACGTCGACGAGACCAAGCGGAACGTGTTGAAGCTCGCCGCAGTCGCCGCGCTCATCGGGGCCGGCGGGGGGCTCATCGGGGGAACGCTCCAGGCCCTCCAACCCCCCATCATCGGGATCTCTAGCTACCCCCGCAGCCAGCTCATCGATGTGGACGGGAGCCCGCTCACCGTTGCGAAGGTCGAGTCGGAGTACAACGTCGGCGTGAGCGAGCTCCACCTCTTCGACTACCCCCTCCAGAACGAACCGAACTTCCTCCTCAACCTCTACCCGGCGAACGGCGAGCCTCCGAGTCCGACCAACCCCGGGGCGGAGAACGTTCCCGGCGGCGTCGGGACCCACGGGTCGATCGTCGCCTTCAGCGCGATCTGCCAGCACCTGGGCTGCCCCGCGCCGGCGATCGCCTTCTACCCGCCCGGGACCTGCCCCCAGACTCCCGGCGGGAAGGTCTTCTACATTCACTGCACGTGCCACGGGTCCACCTACGACCCGGCGAACAAAGCAGCGAACCTAACCGGCCCGGCCGTGATGCCGCTCCCCCAGGTCGTCCTCGAGGTCGACCCGAGCAGCGGGATCATCTACGCGAACGGGGAGGGCCCGCCGACGGTGAACGGCCACCTGAGCACGCTCACGGGCGATTACGGAGTGGGTACGTCGGTCCAGCTCGTACAGGAGGCGCCGATCCTCTCCTGCGCCACCTTCCCGTCCTAGGAGAACACGGCCGTGTCGTTCTCGAACTGGTACAACCGGAGCCTCAACAAGATCTGGGGGTTCGTCGAGGACCGGACGTCGATGCGCCGGTGGGCGCTCCGTCCCCAGCCCGAGTTCACGTTCAAGCCATCGTACTGGACGGGCGCGTTCGTCGCAGTCGCGTTCTTCTACCAGGTCGTCTCGGGCGCCCTGCTCCTCCTGTACTACCA
>JASHWY010000151.1 GCA_030043835.1 Thermoplasmata archaeon | reverse complement strand
GATGGAGCCGTGAGCCGCCGCCTGGGCGAACGTTCCGGTCGCGATCTTTCCCCCGGTCTCTTTCTTCCACGACTCGAGTTTCGCGGGGTCGCGCGACCCGATCATGACGTCGTAGCCGTGCTTCGCGAAACCTCGGGCGAGCTGTTTCCCCACGTCTCCGCTCCCCAGGACCCCGACCTTCTCTCGGACCGGCACCTCTCCCACGCTCCCGGACGATGGGGCGATGCGATAGTGCCGGGGTATATTGTGGTTGGCCGGTCGACACGAGGTTCGGTACCGAGCCGTAGTAGAGATGCTCCCGCCGGGATTTGAACCCGGGTTTCGTGGTCGAAGGCCACGGATCCTTGACCGGACTAGACTACGGGAGCACGGAACTATCCGGCGGCGCCAAGATGCCGCGGCCGGGGTATTGAGCTTTCGCGTTCCGAGGGGAGCGGCCCCGGCGCGAGGGGGTCCGTCTAGGAGGGAACGACCCGCCCGGACGGAGATCGGTGGGCGAGCTGAGGGAAGTACTCGGTCCGACGCTCTCCGGTGATCGCGTAGATCGCCTTTTCCGCGATCTTGCAGGCGTTGTCCGCGACACGTTCTAAATGCCGCGCGATGAGGACGTCGCGGGTCAGTCGCTCGGTGGTGAGGCCGCCTCCCTTCGTGAGAAGCTGGATCACGCTGTCGAGGACCTGCTGGTTGAGCGCGTCCACGTCGTCATCGAGCGCGAAGACGGCCTTTGCGAGGGGCGCATCGTTCCGCGAGAACGCGTCGATCGACTGGCGGACCATCGCCCGAGCCCGAACGTCCATCTCCGAGAGGAGCTCGTCGGGGCCGTGGTCCATCACCATCGCACCCTTGGAGAGGTTCTGGGCGATGTCGTAGCCAAGGCGACCCACCCGGTCGACGCACGTCCCGATCTTGAGGACCGCGCCGAGCGTCCGGAGGTCGACCCCCTCGGGCTGGAGGATGGCGATGAGGCGGATCGTTTCCGTCTCGATGTCGATGTCGAACTTGTCGAGCTGGGGGTCGCGGCTCATGACCGACCGCGCGAGGTCGAGGTCGTTCGTGAGCATCGCACGCGTGCCGTCCGCGACCATGCCCACGGAGAGCTCGCTCATCGCAACGACATGCTGTTTCACCGCGTTGATCGCACGGTCCTTGTCTTCGGAGGTTCCTTCCGTCATGAGAGGACTCCGGTCATCAGAACCGCCCGGTGATGAACTGCTGGGTAAGAGCTTCGCGGGGCCGTTCCAAGATCTCGGCAGTCGGACCCACCTCGATAAGACGGCCCGTATGCAGGAACGCGACCCGGTCGGAGACCCGGGCCGCCTGACCGACGTTGTGCGTGACCAGGATGAGGACGATCTCCTCCTTTAACCGTCGCATCGTCGCCTCGACGTGCTGGGACGCCATCGGGTCGAGGGCGCTCGTCGGTTCGTCGAGGAGGAGGACGCGCGGGCGGATCGCGAGAGCACGAGCGATGCAGAGGCGTTGCTGCTGACCTCCCGATAGCGAAAAGGCCGAGCGGTCGAGGTCGTCCTTTACCTCGCCCCAGAGGCCCGCTCGGGTGAGCGCCTCCTGGACGGCCGGGTCGATATTGTCCTCCTCCTCGTGGAGGATCCGGAGTCCGAACGCCGCGTTCTCGAAGACCGACATCGGAAAGACCGTCGGTCGCTGAAAGACCATCCCAATCCGGCGACGGACCAGCACCGGGTCGATCCCTCGGTCGTAGATGTTCTGGCCGAGGTAGAACACCTTCCCCTGGACGGAAAGGCCCGGGGTCAGCTCGACCATCCGGTTGAGCGACCGGATGAACGTCGTCTTCCCGCTCCCTGAGGCACCGATGACGGCCGTAAGGCTCCTCGCCGCGAAGTCGAGAGTGATGCTGTCGAGGATTTTCTGCTCCTTCGCGTTGACGCCAAGGTCCCGGACCTCTACGACGGACCCCCCCTCGCCGGCGGTCGGGGTCGCGCTCAATGGTAGAGTCCCTCGAGACGCTTCCGATACCGTGCCGCGATGAAACGGACGACGACGTTTAGGGCGACCACGACCACCAGGATGACGAACGCTGCCTGAAAGGCTTCGGTCAGGAAGATCGACCCCGGCGGAGAGCTAAAGCCGATCCAAATGAGGTAGGTCAAGTAAGTCGCGGGCTGAAAGAGGCCGCTCGGGACGACGATGTTCGGCGTCACCGTGAGGACGATCGGCGCCGTCTCGCCGAGTCCGATCGCCATCGCGAGGAAGACCCCAGTGAGGATCTGGGGGAACGCGATCGGGGTTCCGACCCGAAGGATGTACTGGACCGGCTTCGCGCCCGAACCGAACGCCGCCTCCCGAATGGGCCGGGGGATCGACGAGTACGCGAGGTCGACCGTGCGGAAGATGTACGGAGTCATGAAGAAGGAGAGGGTGACGACCCCGGCGATGAAAACGTAGCCCCAGTGGAAGTAGAGCACGAACGCGAAGAAGCCGAAGTACCCGACGATCACCGACGGCATCCCGGCGAGGACGTTCGCCGACATCCTGACCCAGGAGGCCGAGCGCTCGGAGAGGAATTCCGCGGTAGCGATCCCCCCGAAGAGGCCGAGGGCGACCGCGAGGATGGTCGCGAGCGCGACGAACAGGAACGTCGTGATGATCGGGACCCCGAGCGCGTCGTAGCTCTGGTAGCTCGAAACGCTGGTGACCACCGTCGCGCTGAGGGTCGGGATCGCCTGGGAGCCGATGTAGTAGACCAGGTCCAGGATCGGGATGATCGCGACGAGAAAGAGGAGCGGGAGGAGGTAGCCGACCCACCGGTCGAACCCTGTCCTCCACCGCACGCGGAAGGTGTCGCTGCGGCGAAGGTCGTCCGAGGGGTCCCAGCGCGGGGGCGTGGTTGACGAGGCCAGGGCCGTCGCCATCGTGGGGACCTAGAGGCCTGGCACCTCCTGGGCGTAGATGTGGGTCACGAGCCTCCGGCCAAGGATGTTCACGGCCAGCGTGATGGCCAGGAGAACGAGCGCGAGCTCGGCCAAGTTGTAGCCGACGAGGGGGTTGACGAGCGCCGCATCGAGGTTCTCGAACATGTACGCCGCCATCGTGTTGCTCGAATCATAGACGTTGACCGGGAACCGGTCGGCGGAGCCGATGACCATCGCGACCGCGACGGTCTCGCCGATCGCCCGGCCGAAACCGAGAAAGGCGGCGCTCCAGATTCCCCGGCTTCCGTGGCGGAGGCTGACGCGGCGGACGACCTCCCATCGGGTCGCGCCAAGCGCGAGACCGCTCTCCCAGAGGTCGCGCGGAATCGACCGCAGCGCGTCCCGGATGAGAAGGGTCGTGATCGGGAGCGCCATCAGGGTCAGCACGACGATCGCGAGGGGAACGCCGACGCCCAGGGACGTGGGAGAGGTGGGGTGGTTGCTGGACGCGAACCCCGGGAGGAACGAAAGGTGGGCGACCGCCCAGGGGTTAACGAGCGTGCCAAAGACGGGGGCAACGACGATGAACGCCCAGATCCCGTAGACAACGCTCGGGATGCCCGCGAGCAGGTCGACGAACGGGTCGAGGATCTTCGAGAGGAACGACGGGAGGTAGGTGGTCGAGGCGATCGCGATTCCGAGGCCGATCAGCATCGAGAAGAAGAGGGCGGGGACCGCCGTCAGGAACGATCCGACGATGAAGACCAGATCGCCGTACGGGTTCGACCCGCCCCCCGCCTCGAAGAACCGCCAGCCGAAGTTGTGAAGATGGCTCGAAGACACCAGGGTGACGACAATCGCGACGACGATCGCGGTCGGGACCAGCGCGGGAAGGAAGGCGATGACCTTCCCGACGGTCGCGCGCCCGAGTCTCCTCGGGGAGGGGCCAGCGGGCGGCTCGTTGGAAGGGGCAGGAAGGGGTTCCCGGTCCCCGGTGTCGCCGGTGGCCGGGGTCGGGCTCACGGTGGGTACCCTTGCGACTTCCTGAGTACCCTACACCTGAACGGACGCCAGGATCTGCGTGTCGTAGCCGGCCACCTCAGGGGTCAGCGGAAGGAAGCCGACCTGGTCGATCCACGCGGACGCTACGCTCCCTGCGGCCCAGTTCCCGGTCGTGATCGCCCACTCAAGGAAGGTGACCGTCGCAGCGAGGGTCGTGCTGGTCACCACGGTTCCCGCCGTCGGGGCGAGCTTGATGATGGTGTATTCGAGGTTCACGATCGGGTAGGGGGTGGGGCTCAACGCCGTGGGGTTCGAGCCGCCGCCGCCCGCAACCAGGGTGATCGCGCCGGCCCAGCTCCCGCCCAGGATCAGGCTGACCGCGAGTCCGTAGGTCGAGTACTCGAGGCGCTGCAGGCCGAGGTTGGCGTCGTACGAGATGTTCTGCGGTGACGGTAGGATGTAGTTCGCGGGGTTAATCCCTCCCGCGGCCGATAGGGAGAGGTTGTCCCCGAGGGCCGCGTACTGCAGTCCGTCGGCGTTCGCGCTCGCCGCGTAGCTGATCCCGACGTATCCGATCGAGTACGAGGTCTTGTCGATCGCCGTGACCATGCCCGAGTTCAAGGCAGCGCCCGTCGCGTGAGGGTCGGACTCGAGCGCCTTGGTCGAGACTCCGAACGGCCAGTACTTGAACGACATGTCGCAGAACGAGCTAAAGAGGAACGTGTCTCCGCTCGAGTCCGATCGTGCGATCGGAACGATGGTGTTCGAGGGGAGCGTCACATGCGGGTTCGCGGCCACAATCATGGGGTCGTTCCAGGCTGTGATCGTCCCGTTGTAGATCTCGGCGAGGATCGTGCCGTTGAGGTTGAGGTGGCCCGCAACCCCCGGCACGTTGTAGTAGACCAGCTGCGAGGAGATCGCGACCGGGAAGTTGGCCACGTTGTCCGAACTCGCGTTCGAGAGATATCCGTCCGAGGCTCCTATGTTCACGAGGTTGAGGATCGCGCTGTCTTGGCCGGTACCGCTACCGGTCGCGGCGGCGGAGATCGCTGCCGCCGTGTAGTTTCCTGCCCAACGAGTGATGAGAGGGTAAAGGAGGCTCGATCCGGTCTCCGTAAGCCCGACCTTGGTCGTCGACGACGAGGACTTGTTCACCGCGGGGTACAGGAAGTATCCACCCGCGAACCCAACGATGAGGAGGACTACTGCGATCGCGATCGCCACTCCCACGCCGATCGTGCTCGCGCGGCGACGCACGGTACCCGACAGTTGTTCGGTCTGAGGCGGCATTCCCGAAGGGCTCTGTGTGCTCATTGCGCTTCACCAACTCCGTTCTTTCGACAGTCCGGCGTACCCCTCCGAGGGCCCCGACGGTGGGGCTCCGGCCGAGAGGACGACCGTCATCGGCCTCACGACTCGGAAACGGAATATATAGAATTCCAATTTAGACTGTATATTTCACAATAGATGACCGTATGAGACGGAATCGCTCGCCTCGGGCCGGCGTGCCTCTCGGGGCCGGAGAACCTTAGTTCGGGAGCGGTTCGCTCCCGCACGACGCGCTGGCTCCTCCGCTTCGGGTACGACGGGACCGCGTTCCGAGGGTGGGCCCGACAACCGGGACTCCGAACGGTGGAGGGGGAGATTCTCCGTGGCCTTGCGCGGAACGGCGTAGCGCCGAGCACCGAAGCGGCCCGTCTCAGCGTGGCCAGCCGAACGGACCGGGGAGTGAGCGCTCGCGCGAACGCCCTCGCTCTCGATAGCCCCCTCTCCCCCGAACCGCTCCTGCGAGCGTTGAACGGCATCGCGCCGGAGATCTTCTTTACCGCGGCCGCCGAGATCCCTCCGTCGTTCCGGGTCCGAGAGGCGCTCCGTCGCGTCTATCGTTACTTCGAGCCTCCCGGGTTCCACAGCGTCCCGCGGTGGAGGGAGGCGGCCCGACTTCTTGTCGGTGACATCGACGTCCGGTCGTTCGGCCGCCCGGCCGCACTCTCTGTGCCCACGGTGCGGACCGTCGACGCGGTGAACGTTCAATTGAAAGAATCCGGTCTCGTGGTGGAAGTCGTGGGGCGATCGTTCGTCTGGGGGATGATCCGGAAGATCGTTGCGGCCCTGCGGGAGGTGGATGCAGGGAGGCTCTCTCTCGGCCGCCTCCAGGCGGCCACTCACGGTGCGGTCCGTCTCACGCTCCCTCTCGCGGAGCCGGAGCCCCTCGTGCTCTGGGAGGTGGACCATGGGGTTCCTTGGACGCATTTCTCCCCCGGTCCGAATCGAGTTCAGGCGCGCCGCTCTGCCGACCTTCGCGATGGTCTATGGGCCCGGTCTCAGGTCCTGTCGGCTCT
>JASHWY010000150.1 GCA_030043835.1 Thermoplasmata archaeon | reverse complement strand
CGATGCCGACGAGTCGCACACCCCGGTCAAGCAGTAGTTGCGCGGCCTCGAGACGAAGGGCGACGTAATCGGAGAAGAAGGTAAGGCCGCGAGCCCAGCGGGCCGAGTTCGCGGTCCGGAGGAGGACTCGGGTCGCGTCCGGTGGGATGCCGGTGAGGTCCGCGGGTCCGACGATCGAGCGCGAGGGATCGACCGGGACCACGTAGCACGGTCCGTTGAGCGCTTCCAAGTCGAGACGATCGGCTCCCGGTGCCCTCGCGATAAAGTGTCGAGGGGGGTCGACGTGCGTGCCGGTGTGCGAACCGAGGCCGAGCCGTGAGACATTGTACGCATCCCCGCTTTGGATCGAGCGGTGGGAGCGGCTCTCGAACGGCGGATCGCCGGGGAACGCCGGCATCCCCTCAAAGAGGGGCATCGAGACGTCAAAGCGACGCATGGGTTCTCGGAGGAACGCGGACAAGGGCTCACGGAGTGAACGAAAGCTTAACCCTTGGGTTGCTTACGTGCGGTGACTGCGCGGAACGGAAACGTACCGTTCTCGAGGGCCCTGGGGCAATTCCGTTCGAGACGAAGGGTTAAGGCGAGCCGGCGGAACGTTGGAGGGATGGCCCGTCGCTCGACGTCTCGCGACGCGTCCGATGAGGACGACCCCGACGACGACGAGGAGGACGAAGACGAGCCTCGTCCCCGCCGCTCGAAACCGAGTCGAGATCGCGGACGACCCCGCCCTTCGAAGGGTCGAGGCCCGATCCGGCGTTGGCGAAAAGGGGACGAGGACGACGAGGACGAAGTCGATGCCGCGCTGAGGCCTACGAAACGGCCCCCGATCTTTTGGAGAGCCCGCGACTCACTCTACTTTGAACCGCTCGTCGCGCTCGCCATCGTGGTTCTCTTGATCGTGGGACTCTACGCGTATACCCAGAACTGGCCGCCCGTGTATGTCGTCGAATCGGACAGCATGCAGCACGGCCCCAACGACGTGCTGGGCGTGATCAACACCGGCGATCTCGTCCTGGCCCAGAAGGTCGCCACGAGCTCCATCATCCCGTATGTCGTGGGACTAACGACCGGCTACTCTACGTACGGAGAATACGGGGATGTCCTACTCTACGAACCCAACGGCGTGAGCTCAACGCCGGTGATCCATCGGGCGATCCTCTACCTCGCCTGGAACCCGGCCGGCTCGTACGATGCCTCCGACCTTGCCGGCCTTCCGTGCGGCAACGCGCCCAATGCGGTCTACTCGACCCCCGGCACGCTCAACGGCTGCGGAACGACCGGGCTTACGGGGACGCTCAACCTCTACCGGATCGGATGGAACCCGGTCAACGTCTCGATCGACCTCTCGTCGCCCATGCTCGGCGACCATTCCGGGTTCCTCACGATGGGCGACTACAACTTCCCTCACGGTTGCAGCGGGGCGGCGTGCGTCGGACTTCCGGACCAGGAGGCAGGGATCAGCACGCTGGTCGAACCCGGATGGATCGTCGGGGTGGCCCGGGGCATGATCCCTTGGGTCGGTGCCCTCAAGCTCGCGTTCAGTGGAGGCGCGTCGATGGTGCCGCCCCAGTCCTGGCAGTTTTTGGGTCTTACGATCGCGGCCCTCATCCTGCTGGGGTTGGGCATCCATTACGCGTTCCGCGCGGAAGGGATCGAGGACCCGCGTCGGAAGGCCGAGGAAGAGGCGAGGACCCGGGAGCGCGAGGTCGACGAGGACGAGGAAGAGGAGGAACCGCCCTCGCGATCCCGTCGGTTCCTCACGGCGCTTCGACCCTGGAAGTCTCGCGACGACGAGGACGAGGAGGACGAGGCTCCCCCTCCCAAGAGTCGGAGGACGGGGAAGGACCAACTCCTCAAGGCCCGTCGCGGGCGACCCCGGCCCCGCGTGCGGCGGTCCGAGAAGCCACGGCATCGGCGGACCGAGGACGAGCAGCCCTGAGCGAACCCCCCCGAGCGAATCTCGGAGGGCCTCGCCCGCATCGGTTCGCTTCGGCCGAGGGAAACGAGGCGACGGTTTTCCCGGGCGCCTCCTCGATCCGAGGCCGCCTCGGGCGGAACTCTTCGTGCGAGATCGGAGTGCCTTGAAGCTCAGGGCCCGGGCGGCGCGGCCGTAACCTTTTAGGGCGGGTCCGGGTCCTTTGACGGAGCAGCGTCGGCATGCACGTCATCGGCGGGACCGCATCCACTGGGCTCGCCGAGAGGATCTCTCGCGAGCTCGGGAACACGCCCTTCGGGATCCCGTTCACGAAGCGGTTTCCCGATGGCGAGCTTTACCTCCGGGTCGGCGGACGCCTCGAGGGCGACGACGTCGTCATCGTTCAGTCCACGCGGACGGACCAGGACCTCCTCGAGCTCCTGCTCCTCGAGGATGCCGTGCGCGAGGCCGGAGCTCGGCGCATCTTCGTCGTGGTGCCGTACTTCGGCTACGCTCGACAGGACCGACGATTCTTTCCGGGCGAGCCGGTGAGCGCCCGAGCCCTATCTCGCCACGTGGAGCTCGATGCCGACGCGGTCATCACCGTCGACCTCCACTCCCCGCAAACGCTCGCTCACTTCACGAAGCCCGCGTTCGAGGCGAGCGGGATCCCGGCGATCGCACGTCTCCTCCGCGAGAGGCCCCTCGACCTCCTGG
>JASHWY010000149.1 GCA_030043835.1 Thermoplasmata archaeon | reverse complement strand
AACGGCCAGTACGCGGGGGATCCCGCGGGATGGACCGTTACCGGGACGTTTCCCAGGTTGACGACCGTGAAGGCGAACAGGGCGGAACCGCCCGGTTCGACCGTTGCGGACGGGAGGCCGACGAGGGTCCCGAAGACGACGGGACTGAGCTCGTAGGTGAGCGGTAACGCGGTCGCGACATTCCCTTGGACGATCGTGACGGTCGCGGAGCCGTTCGCGTAGGCGCCGACGCCGTACGGCTTCCCCACCGCGATGGCCGAGACCGTGTAGGCCCCGACGGGGAGGGCGATCGAGATCGGCGTCGTGGGTGTGACGTCCTGGAAGAGCGTCGCCTGCCCGTACGCGTCGCGGACCATGACGCTCGCCGGCCCCGGCGGCGTAAGGGAGGTGTTCGACCCGGCCACCGTGATCGTGTCGAGCCAGGTCGGGCTCAGCGCGATCGTCGTCGAGGCGCTCGTCGAGGGTAGGGCAAGGACGGAGGTGAAGTTCGCCAGAAGGTCGGCCGCTCCGCCGTCGGACGCGTAGATCGAGTAGCTTCCGGGGAGGACCCGGGCGGAGAACGAGCCGTTGGTCGCGTTCACGAGCGTGAGGTTCGTGTACGGATACGGGCCGAGTAGCCGAACCGCCCCGGGGATCGTCCCGGGAACCCCGTGGGCGACGAGCGTCCCGTTGAGCCACACGCGGTCCGTGGTCGGAAGGAACGTGACCGAGCACTGCGAAGACGTCGCGGGGACGGTGCACGCACTGCCCGCGGCCGCGACCCAGGTCGCGTGATAGGTCCCGTTGGGCCCGGAGACGTTCGTCGTCGCGGTTCCAGCCACCCCGTACGTCGCGTTGGCGGGGAGGTCGACCGAGAAGGAGCCCGACGTCACCGTCGCACGGACGGTGGCTCCGTTGGGAGCGGTGAGCGTGACCACCGTGCTCACGACGAGCGAGCTGCCGCTCGGTCGCACGAGGCTACCCGCGACCGTCACGCCGGGGGTGCGGACGACGATCCGCGTCGAGATCGGACCGCTCGAGGGGATCGTGAAGGTGGTGAGCGCGGTGTACTGGGTCCCCGCGATCGCGACCTTCGTGAGGGCCGAGTAGTTGCCGGCCGCGACCCAGAACCCGGTCGTGAAGGCGGTCCCGGATACGGTCTCGTTAAACGGTGGGGAGGAGAGTGAAACGGTCGTCGCCGAGAGGCTTCCACCGCTCGGCAACGTGATCGCACCCGACGTGAAGATCTGCGGGATCAGGGGTACGATCACCGTGGACGTTCCCACGCCCACGGAGAGGGTCGTGGTAAGCGGAGCGGCCGGCCGGTAGAGGATCGCACCGTTTCCGGAGGAGGTCCACGCGGTGATCACGTAGGTTCCGGGGGGCGTGGAGAATTCGAACGTCGGACCGCCCGAGAGGGTTTGGCTCACCGCCGTCGGGCTATCGGCCGTTAAGTTGACGTCCGCCGTCATGCCGCTCGGAAGGCCGGTGACCCGGAGCGTCACGGCGACCGGGTTGAGCGTGAGGGGGAACGAGGTAAGCGTCGCGAGGCCGCTCGGCGAGACGCCGCATTCGCTGGCGGTCGCGAAGCCGGACGCTTCGACCCGCACGCAGTAGGAGTCGACGTTGAGCGGGAGCACCGAGGGAACGTATCCGGCCACGACCCCGCTCGAGGGGGCGAGGATCGGCAGGGACGCACCGCTCGCCCCGTAGGAGACGGTCGCCTCGGCGGCCGCCGGTGGGAAGAGGCTGCCGCTCGGGAGGAGCGCGCCGACCGTAAAGCGCACCGCGACGGCGACGGACGGCGAGAGCGTAAGGGACGTGGGGCCGGTGAGCAAGACCGACGTGAGCGCGGCGTAGACGGTGCTCGAGACCGAGCGGGACCCCTCGAGAGCGAGGAGGCTATAGTTGCCGGGGGGAAGATAGAGGGCGAACGATCCGTTCGATCCCGCCCAGCTGGTCACCTCGCCGCCTCCCGTCGAGTAGGCAAGGACTGCGGTCGCCGTTCCGTTCACGGTCGGCCCGACCTGGGAGACCGTCCCGGCGAGCCGGATCGCCGGCGAGAGCGCGATCGCGATCGGCGGGCTGGGCGAGGTTACGGAGGCCGAGGCCCTCCCAACTCCGGCGACGAGGGAGCTCCCCAAGTAGCCCAACGCATACACGTAATAGGTCCCGACCGGGAGAACCGCAGTCGCGACCCCGTCGGGGAGGCTGGTGACGACCGTCCCGTTCCCGGTGCTGTTCGCGACCGCGGTGATCGCGCCTTCGGATTGGTTCCAGAAGTCAGGGATCGGAACGAACCGTACGGGGATCCCTCCCGCCGGGGCCCCGTTCGCGACGAGGGTGACGGAGACCGGCGCGGTGGTCACGAGGGTGAAGTTGAGCGACACGGTCGCGTTGGGGGAGGTGATGCGCACGAACGCGCCGCTCGAGCGCAGCGAGGTGCCGGGGAGGGATGCGACGACGCTGTAGTTGCCGGGACCGAGGGTCCCGACCGTGTAGGTGCCGTTCACGTTGGTCTCGTTCGAGGCGGTCGGGGCCGGCCCCGTGACGGTGACGAGCGCGCCGGAGGATGGCTCCCCGTTCTCGTAGACCTTGCCGGTGATCTTGGACGAGGGGAGGCCGATCGAGTTGTTCGAAGGCGCCGACGGGCTCACCGTGATCGCCGACTTCGTGTAGTTGTTGCCGGCGTAGAGGACGGTGAGATTGTAGAGCCCTGCGGGAACGTTGGGTAGGTAGAACGTCCCGCTCGGGTCGGTTTTTGTCGTGATCTTCGTGACGTTCACCCCCCAGAGGAGGAGCTGGGCCCCGGAGAGGACGGGTTCGCCCGAGACGTACGTCGAGTTGGTGCCCGTCGTCCAGTAGACGGTACCCTGCACGGTCGAGGCGGGGATCACGATGTTCTCGACCAAGTTCGGAGCGTCGTTGCTGAGACCCACCGCGTTCGGAACATCGATCGTGAGCGACTTCAAGAGGGTGCTCCCCTGCTGCGTCAGTAGGTTGAGCGCCCCGATCGTCACGTTGACCGTGTCGTTCCCGGGCGGGAGCACGAGCGAGAACGACCCGTCGCTCGCGGTAACACTCGTCATGTGCGGGATCCCCGCCTGATCGTCGACCGTCACCCGAGCCCCCGAGACCGGCGTCCCGTCGGGGAGTTGGACGTCCCCGAGAAGGGTCTGACCCGGATAGTACTCGAGGAAGCTCTCTCCGCCTCCGAAGTACGAGGAGGCGCTCGTGTCGGCGGAGCCGTTCGTGGCCGCGGCCTGCGCGATCGCGGTCGGCTTATTGGTCGGGACGCAGCTCGACGTGACCGACTTGGTGGGGCAGTAGTACGCGGTCTGATAGACGACCTCGAAGTGCTGAAGCATCCACCCCGGCTCGATCGTCGCGTTGATGGTGAGCCCCGGGATGCCCGGACCGATGCCCGCCTGGGTCCCGTTGTAGCCGATGTAGGTCCGATAGATCATCGAGTTGTAGAACGGAGCGAAGTAGTTGACCGAGTAACTGACGGCACCCACTCCCGCCGGGACCTGTCCCAGCGGGTAGGTAGTACCGTCCGAACCGAGGACGGTCACGTTGAAGTAGGTCTGGGGGTCGCCGGCGATGTTGATCACCCGCCCCGTGAGCTCGGCGGGCGCGTAGTAGATCCCCGTGTCCGTTCCGCTGAACGGGAAGAGGCGGCTATCGACCATCGCGTACCGGAT
>JASHWY010000148.1 GCA_030043835.1 Thermoplasmata archaeon | reverse complement strand
CGCCGGCGATCCAGTGGAGCGTGCGCCGACTCGGCGCCCAGCTCGGAGTCATCGTGACCGCTTCCCACAACCCTCCTGAGTTCAACGGAGTGAAGTTGATCGCGGCCGACGGGCTAGAGGTGCCTCGCGCCGTCGAGGAGGCGGTCGAGGTCGGCGTAGAGCGCCGGGTGACCGCGGCGGCTCCCTACGGCCGGGTCGGCACGATCTCGTCGGACTCGCACGGAGCCCACACGTACGTGGAGGGGATCCTGGCCCACGTCGACGCCGATCGGATCCGGGACCGGAAGTTCTCGGTCGTTCTCGATTGCGGGAACGGGGCCTCGGTTCCGACCAGCCCTCCTCTCTTGCGCCGACTCGGCTGCCGCGTCATCACGCTCAACGGGCACGTGGACGGCACGTTCCCGGGCCACCTCTCGGAGCCGACCGAGGCGAACCTTCGCGACCTTGAGCGCATCGTGCCGGCCTCTTTGGCGGAGCTCGGGATCGCGCACGACGGGGATGCCGACCGCGCGGTGTTCGTCGAATCGAACGGGCGCTACGTCCCCGGAGAGGAGGTCTTAACTCTGCTAGCCCGCGACGCGGTCGAGCGCCACCACGGCGGGATCGTAGTGACCCCGGTCTCGGCCTCCCAGAGCCTCGAGGACGCCGTCCGACCGCTCGGCGGGTCGGTCGTCTATACGCGCGTGGGATCCCCCAGCGTCACGCGCGCGATGCAGGAACATCACGCCGTCTTCGGCGGGGAGGAGAACGGCGGGCTCATCTTCCCGGCCTTCCAGCTCGCGCGCGACGGCGCGATGACCGCGGCAGCGGTCCTCGACCTCCTCACTCGCAAGAACACCTCCCTCACGGAGGCCCTCCGAGACCTCCCCCGCTACACGATGGTGAAGGAGAAGGTCGCCTGCCCGGTCGCCCTCCGAGATCCGGTGATCGCCGCGATCACGGAAACCCTCGGGAAGCAGGGAGACCGGGTCGAGACGATCGACGGGGTCAAGGTGTACCTTCCCGGAGGCTGGGTCTTGCTCCGACCGTCCGGTACCGAGCCTATCTTCCGGATCTTCGCCGAGTCGAGGGACCCCGCTCGCGCACGAGCGCTCGCGGACGAGGGGCTTCGGGCGGTCCGCTCGGCGCTCGAATCGCTCTCTTAACCCTCCTAGCCGAGTCCCTCGGTCGCCGGGTCACCGCATGGGCCCGGCGCCGAAGTAGGTCGACCCGGAAGTCCCGATCCAGAGAAGCCCTTCCCCCCGGACCCCGTCGGCGTCCCGGGGCGTCCGTCCGCAACGGGGGGTGGCGAGCTGACCGGGAACGCCGGAATGGTGACGAGGTTCGATCGCGGCTCGACCGGAAAGACCCAACCGCCGGGCCGTCGCACCGGCACGACGGCGAAGCTTCATGGTTCTCGTACGGTGTCTATCCGGAGGAACCTACCATGCAGCCGCGCGGGGACCGGGTCGCGTTCGGCGCCCCCGGCATGGCGCCGCGGTGGTCGCACAGCAACAAGGACGGGGTGGGCACCGCGTATTCCGCGGACTCGCGCCTCTGGTTCACCCTCTGGCGCGGGACCGTGACCGAGGTCTACTTCCCGACCATCGACCGCCCTCAGTTTCGGGACCTCGAGTTCCTCGCTACGGACGGTCGGTCGTTCTTCCACGAGGAGAAGCGCCATCTCCGCTCGGTCACGGAGCGCCCGGGCGACCACTCGCTCGCGTATCGAGTGCGCGAGCAGGATCCCGACGGGGGCTATCGGATCCAGAAGCAGATCCTCGCCGACCCCCACCTTCCCTGCCTCCTCATCCGGAGCCGGGTCGACGTCTCGAAAAAGGACCTCGTCGGGCGGCTCAAGCTGTTCGTGCTCGCCGCTCCCCACCTTGACGTCGGGGGCTGGGGGAATTCCGCTACGGTCTACAACGTCCTCGGTCAATCCGTGCTCGCGGCGGAGAAGGACCGCGTCGCGTTCGCCCTCGGGAGCACGATCCCGTTCGTCCGGTCGAGCGTCGGCTACGTCGGCGCGAGCGATGGCTGGACCGACATCTCCCTTCACCGCGACTTGACGAACGAGTTCGACCGGGCGCCCGATGGCAACGTCGCGGTCACCGGAGAGATACCGCTCGGTGAGCGTACGGAGTTTACGCTCGGGCTCGCCTTCGGAGAGAGGATCGAGGCGGCCGTCACGACGCTCTTTCAATCGCTCGGGACCCCGTTCGATCTCCACCATCGTCGGTTCGGCGAGCAGTGGAACCGGACGGCCACCCGTGCTCTGCCGATCGCGGGCCCCTCCCGGGACGGTGGGCGCCTCTACCGTGCCAGCCGATCGGTCCTCCTGGCCCACGAGGACAAGGTCTACCCCGGGGCGTTCATCGCATCGCTCTCCATCCCGTGGGGGGCCTCGAAGGGCGACGAGGACCGGGGTGGCTACCATCTCGTCTGGACCCGAGACATGGTCCAGACCGCGGACGCCCTCTTAGCCTCCGGGAGCCGGGAGGCGCCGCTCCGCGCCCTCATCTACCTCGCGACGCGCCAGCAGCCGGACGGCGGCTTTCCCCAGAATTTCTGGGTCGACGGGGAGCCGTACCGGACCGGCATCCAGCTCGACGAGGTCGCCTTCCCGATCCTCCTCGCCTACCGTCTCCGCGAGCAGGGAGCGCTCCAGGAGTTCGACCCTATCCCGATGATACGGGCCGCCGCACGGTTCTTAATCGAGCACGGCCCCGCGACCGAGCAGGACCGCTGGGAGGAAGTGAGCGGCTACTCGCCGTCGACGATCGCGGTCTGCATCGCGGCCCTCACGGTCGCCGCCGGGATGGCGGCCGAGCGCGGACACCCCACCGACGCGGCCTTCATCCAAGAGTACGCCGATTTTCTCGAAGGTCACGTCGAGCGCTGGACCGTCACGGAGTCCGGTACCCTCGTGCCCGGTATCCGACGCCACTTTGTCCGGATCCGGCCCGTGCCGATGGACGCGGTCTCCCCGGACGAAGGCCCTGACCTCGGGCTCGTCCGGCTGCCGAACCTTCCTCCCGGAACACCCAACATGGTGCCCGCGGCCGAAGTGGTCGACGGAGGGTTCCTCGACCTCGTCCGCTACGGGATCCGCGCCCCCGACGACCCCCTCATCCTCGACTCGATCAAGGTGATGGACCGGGTCCTACGCGTCGACACACCGCTCGGCCCCGTCTGGAGACGCTACAACATGGACGGCTACGGGACGAGGGACGACGGGGGCCCGTACGACGAGTGGGGAAAAGGACGCGCGTGGCCGCTGTTGACGGGCGAGCGGGGTCACTACGAGCTGGCGGCGGGAAGGGACCCGGCCCCGTACCTGAGGACGATGGAGCGCTTCGCGACCTCCACCGGGCTCCTTCCGGAGCAGGTGTGGGACGAGGCGGACCGCCCCGCCCTCCACCTCGAGCTCGGCCGCCCTACCGAGTCGGCCGTTCCCCTCGCCTGGGCCCACGCGGAGTACGTGAAGCTTCTACGGTCCGCCGCGGACGGTCGGGTCTACGACATGCTGCCGGACGTGGAGCGGCGATACCGGAAAGCCGAGGGACACCGCCGCCGGCTGGAGGTATGGAAGTTTGACCGGCAACCCCCCACGATCGAGGTCGGCGAGGAGCTTCGGGTCATTGCGAACCAACCGTTCGTGCTGCATGCGAGCGCCGACTCGTGGGCAACCATCTCCGACACCGATTCGTCGGAGACGCTCTTCGGCCTCCACTACGCGGACCTCCCGGCTCTCTCCCGCCCGGGGGAGGTCTGGCGGTTCACGTTCCGGTGGCCGATCGTGGACCGGTGGGAAGGCCACGACTTTGCCGTCACGGCGGCCCCGCCCCGACGGCCTTTGGCTCGTGCCCTGAGCCCGTGAGCTCGCTCTCGGGTCGGAGGTTCACCCGACCGTACGCCATCGGCTCACAACGCAGTACTCAATCGCGAGCACGATCGCCGCGAAGACCGCGAGATACCCAAGGTTCGACCCGTCGGTCTCGATGCCCAGCACGAAGCTCTGTCCCCGTAGGGCCGAGAAGGTGATCGGGCCGATCCGGGCCTTCGCGCTCGGCAGAGGCCGGGACCTCTCTCCGAGCCCGTCGGCGTGCCTCACGGCGAGCCGCCGACGCCCGTGGAAGCGTAGGTGGCGAGAACCGACGCCATCCAAACGGTGGGGAGGGGGCGACCGGAGAATATCCTTCTTCCGATGTTCCGGCCGGGCGGGCTCCTAAGCGGTGCTCGAGCCCGTCGACGTATCCGCTTCATTATAGCAGACGATACCGATATATATATCGCACTTGGTTTCCGTCACTCGTGACGCCCCAGCGCTCTGCCCATCGTCGATGGCCCGGCGGGCTGGTGGGCACCTACGCGCTCGGCATGATGAGCCGGGCACCGATCTACGGAGGGGAGCTCGCGCAACGCATCGAGGAGCTCACGCGAGGTGCGTGGAGACCGGGTGCCGGTGCGATCTATCCGAGCCTGCGAGGGCTCGTCGAGCGGGGCGAGGCACGAATCGGTCATCAGGATGGGCGTAAGGTGTACATCCTGACCTCGCGCGGGGCCGCCCGGCTCGAGGAGGTGCGCAGCCGCATCCGAGAGCGAGGGGGTCGATTCGCGGAGCTTCGTAGCCTGATCTTGGACCTCGTCGAGCCCTCCGAGAGGGCTGCGATCATGCTCGACCAGCTCCACAACTCGATCCGTGGATTCGAGGAGATGTATCGCTCTCCGGACTCGATCACGGACGCTCGCGCTCGGGCTCGAACGCTGGCTCTGGCCCGCGCGGAACTTCGCCAAGGGCTGGCCCGGCTCGACCGGACCCAGAGGGGGAGTGGCTCCCGTGACTGAGGACGCCATCGTCGCGACCGGCATCACCAAGGACTACGGCTCGCTGACCGCGGTTGACCACGTCACCTTCCGCGTACCCGATGGTGGGATCTTCGGCCTGCTCGGACCGAACGGAGCGGGGAAGACGACCATCATCAAGGTCCTCACCGGCCTCTCGGACTTGACGAGCGGGGACGCGCAGGTCGCGGGTTTTGACGTCCGGAAGCACCCGATGGAGGTGAAGCAACGGATCGGTTGGGTCGCTGCCGAGGTCATCCTCGACGACGACTTCTCCGGATGGGAGAACCTCTGGCTTCAAGCGAAGTTCCAGCAGGTCTCCGACTGGAAGGTCCGGGCCAAGCAGCTCCTCGATTACTTCTCCCTCTCCGAGTTCAAGGACAACAAGGTGGCCACGTACTCGACCGGGATGCGCAAGAAGCTCGAGATCGCGCTCGCCCTATTGCACCAGCCTCAGGTCATCTTCATGGACGAACCGACGATCGGCCTCGACCCCGGGACGCGTCGGATGCTCTGGGAGCTGATCACCGGGGTCAATCGGGAGTACGGGATCACGATCTTCCTTACGAGCCACTACATGGAGGAGGCGGACGCGCTCTGTAGCCAGGTCGCGATCCTTGACCTAGGCAAGATCGCCGCGATGGGCTCGCCCAACGACCTCAAGGCCCGGGTGCGGGGGGACTACGTCGAGCTCGAGACGGCCGAGTCGGTCGACGAGGCCCGATTGCTCGCGATCCCCGGTGTCCACGAGGTACGGGCCCAGGGGCGGACCTGGATCCTCAAGGTCGACCGTTCGGAGGAGTTCCTTCCCCTCCTCTTCGATCATCTGAAACCGGACCTGATCCGCAAGATCAACGTCGAGAAACCGAGCCTCGAGTCCGTCTTCATGCAGCTCACCGGCAAACGGATCGACCAAGCGGGCAGCGAGGTCCAGGACTATCGCAAGTTCTACGCGAACGTCCGGAGGGCCCGCGGATGAGCACCGAGACCGAGCACGGCGTCGTGCTTCCGACTCCGACCGTCGCGGCTCCAGCGCCCT
>JASHWY010000147.1 GCA_030043835.1 Thermoplasmata archaeon | reverse complement strand
CCGGGCTCGCTCCGCTTGGTCGCCATCAACTCGGCGATCCCTGCCCGCTGCTGGTTGAACAGTTGGAGGGAAGCGGCGAGCCGCTCCGGTCGATAGGGCTCTCCTCCGGCCTTTTCGAGCTTCGTGATGAGCCGGCGGTACTCGGCCGTCAGAAAAGGAATCGTCGCGGGCGAGCGGAGGTTTTGGGGCAGATGGAGCATGTGAGTCTCGGCCCCCGGCAGAACCCTCGAGAAGATCCCCTCCAAATTCCGGCTCACGTCGCAGATGTACGGGAAGACGAACGCTCGAAACGGAGCGAGGCGGGCCGTCAGCGCCAGCTCGAGCGTCGACTTGCTCACCGAGCAAAGGAACGAGCCGAGCGCCGCATCCGCGTGACTGATCTCGAGGTTTTCCCCGCCACCGTGGATGGACACGGGCAAGAGCCCCATCGCATGGACGATCTCCTGGGGGGTGTATACGGGGAAACACCCGACAGCCCCTCGGCCGGAACGGGCCCACGCTCGCACCGTCGGATACGTAGGATCGGCGACCACCTCGCGGGCCAGCAGGGTCAAGGACTCGATCGACGAGGCCCGCGTGAACTCTTCGAGGTTCTCCCCGAGCTCGAGCGGGGGGATCGCGTCGAGCTCCTCGCCGGCTCCGAAGGGGGTTTGGGCCGCCATCCTTCACGCCCCCACGGCCATGGGCGGGGCCGGCTTCGAGCCCAACTTCTGCATCCGCGCGTAGCCCAGCATCGCCGCGCCAATCGCCGCGGCGTGTTGCGCCATCGGAGCGGCGTTGACGGGCACGCCGGCCGTCCGCTCGAGGGCACGAACCATCGCTTCGCTTCGGACGAGGCCTCCGACGAGCGTGACCTCGGGTTGGATCCCCACGTACCGCATCAGGACGTACGCGCGTTGAGCCAACGAGAGGAAGACCCCCATCAGGATGTCCGGGAGAGGGATCTCCTCCGCAATGCTGTTGATGATCTCCGTCTCCGCGAGAACCGCGCAGACGCTTGAGATCAGTTTCGGATTCGCCGCCGAAAGCGCCTTGGGACCCATCTCCTCGAGCGGGACCTGGAGGTACTTCGCGCAGCGGTCGACGAATCGTCCCGCCCCCGCCGCACACTTCTCGTTCATCTTGAACCGGAGCACGCGGCCGGTCTCCGTCACGGACATCGTCCGAGACGACTGGCTCCCGATGTCGACCACGTGCCGCGTGCCGGGGAAGAGAAACACGGCTCCCCGGGCCGAGGCCGTGATGTCGCTTACCTGCAGGTTGCGGTCCGGAAACGTGTAGCGCGCGGAACCGGTCGTGCAGAGGTAGTCCACCTCATCCGGAAGGAGGTTCGACTCCTCGACCATCACCTCGAGGACCCGACGGCCGCTCTCGGCCGAGTTGCCGCGGGTGGGCACCATCGCGCTCGAAAGGATGCGATGACCGTCTTCGAGGAGGAGGCCCTTCGTTGTCCCCGCGCCGAGGTCGAGGCCGGCGGTGATCATGCCGCGCTTCCCCCCAACCGCTCGTGCCCGAAGAGCGCCGCACCGATCGCTCCCACGTACTGGGAGAGCGGGTTCACGTTCACGCGTAGCCCGAGGCGACGGTCTAGGGTGCGGACCATCCCCTCGTTCCGCGAGACTCCGCCGGTGAACGTCACCTCCGGTTCGATCCCGACGCGTTGCAGGAGCGAGAGCGATCGGTTGACGATGCTGATGTGGAGGCCTGCGAGGATATCCTTTGGGTCCTTGCCTCGGGAAACGTAGGAGGTGACCTCGGACTCCGCGAACACGGTGCAGGTGTTCGTCACCTTAACCGGGTGTCGGGCCCCGAGCGACAGGGTTCCGATCTCGTTGACATCGTACCCGAGCGCGCCCGCGCACACGTCGAGGAAGCGCCCGGTGCCCGCCGCACACTTGTCGTTCATCGCGAAGTCGATGACCTCGCCTTTCTCGTTGATCTTGATCGCTTTCGTGTCCTGTCCACCGATGTCGAGAACCACGCGGGTCCCGGGAAAGAGAAAGTGAGCCCCCTTCGCGTGGCACCCGATTTCGGTGACCGTCAGCTGGCCGAAAGTTACCTTGAAGCGCCCATACCCGGTGCCGGTCACCACGCTCACCTCGCTTCGTTCGCGCCCGGCCTCTACGAGCGCACGTTCGAGGGCCCGGTCCGCGTCCTTCACGAGCTCGACCCCGACCGGGCTCAGCGATTTGCCGATGAGCTTCCCGTCCTCGAGCAGCACGCACTTGGCGGTCGTCGAGCCCAAGTCTACCCCCGCCACGAGCGTCATGCGGTCACCGTCGCGATCGCGCTCGCACCGCGACGTTGCTGGAGCGACTCGAAGAACGCGTCCATCCGGTTCTTGATCTGAGCGGGGGCGAAGTATCGGGGGTCCTCGTGATCCGACTCGATGTAGAGGGTCGGAACGCCGAGGTCGTGGATGAGCCAGTCTCGGAGGTCGCCTTGGCCGGCCGTGAACGATCGGCACGACTTGATTCCGTGGATCAGCACGGCGTCCGCGCCAAACTCTCGAACGTAGTCCTCGATTATCTTCCGGCGGAGGGGCCACGACTGGTTGACGTACGCCCCCAGGGAGTACTCGGCGATGCTCTCCATCGGCCGCGCGGGGTCGTGGAGGAATCCCCGGTCGAAGAGGCCGCCCACCTTGGGGTACGTCGCAGCCACGGACACCGCGCCCCACTTCCGGAAGAAATCCCAGAACGTCCGATAACTGGGGTAGGGTGGCACTCCTTCGACGACGAGTCGGAATTTCTCTTCCGGCACCGGATACCGTCCGGTCCGGACCCGTTCGTCGACCTCCGCGTTGACCGTCGCGTAGAACTCGGCGGCGGCCTTGGTTCCCCGGAGCACGTTGATCGGGAACATGTAGAAGACCGCCTCGAAGTACGCCTCGATCGGAGACGGATGCCGACGACCCGAGGCGAGGTAATCGACCCACCCCTGCTCGGCCTGTCGAGAGTTCGCGAGGGTCCGCCGGAGCTCGGCGAGGTCGAGCGACCGCCCCGTCGTCTTCTCGAGAAGCGCGACGAACTCATGGAGCTGCGCGACGAGGTACTGGATGTCCTCGGGCTGCGGCAGCGCGTCCCGCATGTACGGGACGTCGAACATGACGAGAGGGCAGCCGTACTTCTCGGCGAGCGCCTCCCACCACTTCACGTAGATGTAGCACCCGGAGAAGCTGCAGACCAGAAGGTCCGGCGGCGGGACCCGGCCAAACGGCGTCTGACCGCCGATCTCCTGGAGTCCGAGATCGTTCTTCACGTAGCCGCAGACGTCGAGCCCGTAGCCCTGGGACTCGGCGTTCAGGATGTTGGGGAGGGACGCGTGCTTGATCGCACAATTGAGAGCGACGATCTCGGGGAACACGACCTCGTAGCCGAACGACCGGACGATCTCGGTTAGGTTACCGCCCACGAACATGTAGGCGATCGGTTTCTTGGCCCCCCCCGCGTCCGCGAGGCCGGCGTAGTACTCCTCGACCATCTGACGCTGTCGTTCGCGAGCCGTCGTGAGGAACCCCGGCTCGGTCGTCGCCGTTTCCCCCATGCTCCGACCCTCCGTTCTCCTACGGGGCGCCGGCGCCGCGTTCCCCTTCTCCCGGTAAAGGGGACCCACAACGACCGCAGTACCGGAACTGCTCGGGAAGGCCGGTTTCCCCGCAGCGTCCGCAGGACCGGCTCGGGGGCCCGTGGAGGTAGTCGCCGTTCCCGTCCCGGATGATCCTCTGGCGGAGCTCGGCGACCCGCGCAGGGCGCTTATCGACGAAGGCGTGCATCCCTTCGAACGGCTCGGCGGTGGCGAAGTGCAACGCGAGCCATTCCTGGGCATGCCCTACGGTCTGGTTCCAGGCGAGCTCCTTCCAGAAGTTCGTTTGGGCCTTCGTATACCGCAGGCACTCCGGGAACATCCCGAGAAGCCGCGAGGAGAGGCGATCGACGGCATCGTCGAGCTCTCGAAGGTCGACACGATACCCTCGCTCCTCCTTTTGCGCCCAACTGATTTCTTCGCTCGTGGGGGACGCGACCCAGTCGCCGTTCCGGGTGATCGAAGGGGCCATCGACGTGACGAGCCCCCACTGGACCGCCTGAGGGGCTGGCACCCGTTCGTTGAGGAGGAGCATCGTGCGA
>JASHWY010000146.1 GCA_030043835.1 Thermoplasmata archaeon | reverse complement strand
CCGAAGAAGGTTAGCGAGATACTCCGGGTGCTCAAAGCAGAAGGAGACGATGGCCGCGGGTGAGTACTTTCCGATATCTCGGTCCGGCATCGAAACGTAGTTTCTCAAAGTCGGCCGGAGACAAGGCTCTTTCCCGAGGATCCGAGAGGAACGATCTCGAGCACGGCGTTGGAGACGGGGGCACCGTGGACGATTCCGCGGGTGACGCGCCCTGGCGTTGCTCGGACTCGAATAAGTAGCTCGTCGAATCCCGGCGGGCCCGCCCGCACCTTCTCCGCGTGATTTCGTCAACACAACGCTCATAGCTCATGGAAGATTCCCAGTGACACGGCCTAGCAAGGCTGGGAAGTGGTGGGAGTGATACCTCCAGAGTTCGAATACCACGCGCCCGATTCCGTGGACGCCGCGATTGGTCTCTTGCAGACGAGCGCCGGGGGGGCCAAGGTCCTCGCCGGTGGTATGAGTCTCATTCCGCTGATGAAGCTCCGTCTCGCGGGACCGAAGGTGCTCGTCGACATCACGCATATCCCCACGTTGTACGACTTCAAGGAGGAGGGAGACTGGCTCATTCTGGGTGCCGCCCGGAGGATCAACGACCTCAACGATTCGAAGCTCATCGGGTCGAAGTACCCGCTGCTCGGCGACGCCGCAGCGCACATCGCGGACCCCCTCGTCCGGAACATGGGCACGGTCGGAGGCAACGTCTGCCACGGAGACCCGGGCAACGATCTCCCGGCGTGCATGCTCGCCCTCGGAGCGCAGTACACGGTGAGGGGGCCGAAGGGGAGCCGCACGATCCCCGCTAAGGAATTCTATCAGGACACCTTCGTCACGGCGCTCGACCCTTCCGAGATTTTGACCGCGGTCCAGGTTCCGAAGGCCCAACCTGGGGACGGGGGTGCCTACCTCAAGATGGAACGCAAGGTGGGAGACTTTGCCATCGCGGCCGTGGCCGTTCAGCTTCGCCTCGATGCCGGCGGGGCTATCGGTCAGGCCGGCATCGCGCTCACGAACGTGGGTCCTACGGCGCTCCTGGCGCCGAAAGCGGCCGCGTACCTTCTCAAGAAGAAACCGACCGATGCGGACCTCCTCGCCGCCGCCAAGCTCGCAGCCGAGGCCGCGCAACCCGCCGCGGACCTGCGGGGACCCGTCGACTTCAAGCGGGGCATCGTCCAAACCTTGACGCAGCGAGCGATCAAGCAGGCTTGGACGCGCGCGGGGGGGAGGAGCTGATGGCAAGCACCGCCATCCCGCGGCTCACCTCGCCGCTTCCCGTGCGAGGCGGGACCCGGAAGCTCCACATCACGATCAACGGCGTGGATTTCGACATGAACGTAGAGGACCGGACGCTCCTCGTTCACTTCCTCAGGGATGTCCTCGGCATGACCGGAACCCACGTAGGATGCGACACCACCCATTGCGGTGCGTGCACGGTCCTCCTCGACGACCGTCCGGTCAAGTCCTGCACCGTCCTCGCGGTTCAGGCGAACGGCCGGAAGGTCCGGACCGTTGAGGGCCTCGAGGTGGGCGGCAAGCTCCACCCTGTCCAGGAGGGATTTGCGGCCGAGCACGGGCTCCAGTGCGGGTTCTGCACCCCGGGCATGATGATGACGGCGGTGGCGCTCCTCGCGAAGAATCCGAACCCCTCCGACGAGGAGATCCGGCGGGCGATCTCCGGGAATCTCTGCCGGTGCACCGGCTACGTGAACATCGTGAAGGCAATCCAACACGCCGCCAAGGCTCAGGGAGGCGGCCGATGATCCACGGCGGCATCGGCCAGAGCCTCGGGCGCAAGGAGGACGCTCGGTTCATCCGCGGGAAGGGCAACTACGTCGACGACGTCCAGCTCCCGGGGATGCTCTATCTCGACTTTGCCCGGAGCCCCTACGCCCACGCCAAGATCACGGGAATCCACCCCGAGAAGGCGCTCGCGGTCCCCGGCGTGCTCGCGGTCGTAACGGGGAAGGACCTCGACGCGGCGAAGCTCGCGTGGATGCCGACCCTGATGTCCGACACCCAGATGGTTCTCCCGATCGACACGGTGAAGTTCCAGGGGCAGGAGGTCGTGGCGATCGTCGCCACCGACCGGTACGCCGCCGCCGACGGCGCGGCCGCGATGGAGATCGACTACGAGGCCCTGCCCGTCGTCACGGACCCGTTCAAGGCGCTCGAGCCCAACGCGCCGCTCGTCCGGCCGGAGAAGGAAAAGAAATCGAACCACATCTGGCATTGGGAGACCGGCGACAAGGCGGGCACCGAGGCGCTTCTCGCCAAGTCCGACGTCGTCGTCCACCAGGACATCTACCTTCCGCGGCTCAACGTCTCCTCGATCGAGACCTGCGGATGCGTCGCCCAGTTCGATGCCATGGGCCGGTTGACCGTCTGGATGACGACCCAGGCCCCGCATGCGATCCGTACCGTCTTCGCTCTCGTGGCGGGATTGCCGGAGCAGAGCATCCGGATCATCTCCCCGGACATCGGGGGCGGCTTCGGCGGAAAGGTTCCGGTCTATCCGGGGTACGTCGTCGCCGTGGTGGCGGCCCTCAAGACCGGTCACCCGGTGAAGTGGGTCGAGACCCGGATGAACAACCTGATGTCGAGCTCCTTCGCACGGGATTACCACATCTCGGCGGATATCGGAGCGACGAAGGAGGGGAAGCTGACCGCGCTCAAGGTGAAGACCGTGGCCGACCACGGCTACGCCGACGCGGCGGCCAACCCCTCAAAGTTCCCCGCGGGCCTCTTCCACATCATCACGGGCTCGTATCCGTTCGCGAAGGCCTTTGTCGAGGTGGACGGGGTCTACACGAACAAGCCGCCGGGAGGGATCGCCTACCGCTGCTCGTTCCGGGTCACGGAGGCCGTGTTCTCGATCGAGCGCCTCGTCGACGAGGTCGCGCACAAGATGGGCATGGACCCCGCCGACTTCCGGCTCAAGAACTTCATCCCGCCGGAGGCTTTCCCGTATCGTTCCGCTCTCGGCTGGACGTACGACAGCGGAAACTACGCCGGCGCGCTCAAACTGGCGATGCAGATGATCGACTATCCGGCCCTGCGTCGCGAGCAGGCCGAGAAGCGGAAGCAGGGAGAGTTCATGGGGATCGGCATCTCGAGCTTCACGGAGATCGTTGGGGCCGGCCCTTCGGCACAGTTCGA
>JASHWY010000145.1 GCA_030043835.1 Thermoplasmata archaeon | reverse complement strand
CCGCCTGAGGGGCCTTCGCACGAACGGCCTGAGCGTGGCCCTTCACGATCGCCGCGTTCTTCTCAAGAAGGTCGGAGCGGCTCATGCCGGGCTTCCGAGCGAGGCCGGCGGTCTCGACCACGACCTCCGCTCCCTGAAGTGCGTCCAGCGACGTCGAGCCCGTAACCCGAGTCGCGAACCCCAAGATCGGGGCCGATTCCGCGATGTCGAGCGCCTTACCTTGCGGCAACCCGTCGATGATATCGACGAGCGCGACCTCGCCGGCGAGGTCCATCTCTGCGAGGCGCTGGGCCAGCGAGCCCCCCACGTTGCCGGCTCCGATCACGACGATCTTGCTGAGCGCGCTCATGGAATCCCGTTCCCGCCGAGTCCACGACGGGCTTAAACGTCAGCCCCCCACACCGCGCGCCGCGGGGCCCGATGGGGCGAAAGATTGATTCCATTTCAGGGAAGTCAGGGTGTCCCGTGGTCGACGTCGATTCGGTCCTCCTGAGCGTTCAGGAGCGGGACAAGTGGCGCCGACGCATGGAGACCCTGAGCCGAGCCCTCGAGGAGGTCCAGGAGCGCCGCCGCCGCTTAGAGGCCCGCCTGCGTCGGATCAAGCAGGAGCTCTCACGGCTGAGGATCACCCACGCCGAGCTGACGAACCGAGGACCGGCCCGCGTGCCGGTGGAGGTGCGGGGTGGCACGTCGACCTTCACCTTCTCTGGTCGATAGGGAGGAGGCGCTCCTCGCGACGCAGCGGGAGATCCTCTCCGAGGTTTCCCGACTTCGCCGGGAGGAGGCGTATCTCGACCTCAAGGTCCGGCAGGCAAGAGAGCAGGTGCGCTACTACGAAGGCCTGCTGGGTCTCCTTCGACGGGACTGGGGGAAGATCCCGGGCCTCTCCGACCTCGTCCGCAAGCTCGGGTGATCACGGCGAGACCCCGTGAAGGTCGTCGTCGTCGGTGCCGGCGCGATCGGGAGCATTCTGGCCGCGAAGTTCGTCGAAGCCGGACACTCCGTGACCCTCGTTGCTCGACCGGACCATGCCGCGGTGATCCGGGCGAACGGCCTGCGCGTGGAGGGGAATGGGGAACAGACGTACCGGGTCGATACGGTGGCGATGCTCCCCGCCCCGACGACGGCGGACGCCACGATTTTGGCGGTCAAGACGTTCGACCTCGCCGCCGCGGCGTCCGGCGTCGGTCGCGTGCTTCGCCCTCCGTCGCCAATCCTGCTCCCCCAGAACGGACTCGGGGTGGAACGGGCCGCGGAGGAAGCTCTTACGGCCGACGGCTGGACCGATTCGGCGGCCTGGCTCGTACGCGCCGTGAACGGAATCCCGGCCACCTGGGTCGCTCCGGGCATCGTTCGGCTCGGAGGGAGCGGGGAGATCCTGCTTCCGGATCCGGCCGAGGCGGGCCCGGCGCGCGCCCACGTGGAACGGTTCGAAGAGCTCCTCCGCTCGTCCGGAATCCCGGTGCGCGTCGTTCGCCGGTTCGCGCGGGAGCTCTGGCGCAAGGCGATCGTGAACGCCGCGATCAACCCCGTGACGGCCGTTCGAGGGATCCCCAACGGTCGGCTTCTCGAAGAGCCGTGGCGGTCCGAGTCCGTAAGGCTTCTACGGGAGGCCGAACGGGCGGCCGCGACGGCGGGGATCAACATCTCGGATGCCGAGGCCGACGCCGACTTTGAGCGAGTCGTCCGGGCGACCGCCTTGAACCGGTCGAGTATGCTCCAGGACCTCGACTTGGGTCGTCCCACCGAGATCGACGCGATCTCGGGCGAGATCCTGCGGACTGCGGAGAGCTACGGCCTCGACCTACCCGCGACGCGCGCGATCGTAGAGGAGGTCAAGGCGCGCGCTGGACGGGTCGCGCGTCGGCCACAATCATCTTAGCACGCTCTCCCTCGTTCCTCGGCCATGCGGGCGAAGCGCGGCATCGGCTCGGCGCCCCTTAAGGGACGGCGGGTGCTCGTCCGGGTCGACTTCAACGTCCCGCAAGACCCGCAGGGTGGGATCGCCGACGATCGTCGGATCATCGAGGCCCTGCCGACCCTCAACCACCTTCGAGCGGCCGGGGCTCGGTCGATCCTCATGACGCACCTCGGACGGCCGGAGGGCCATCGGGACCCTAGGTTCTCGCTCCGCCCCGTCGTCCATCGGTTGAGCGGGATTCTGGGGCAACCCGTGCCGCTCGCGGACGACATCGTGGGGATTCACGCGATCGAGCTGTCGACGCGCCTCGAGAACGGCCAGTTCCTGATGCTCGAGAACCTTCGGTTCCACCCTGGGGAAGAGGCGAACGACCCCGGGTTCGCGGCCCAGCTGGCGCGGCTCGGCGAGATGTTCGTCGAGGACGCCTTCGGAACCGTCCACCGGGCCCACGCCTCCACGGTCGGGGTGCCGAAGCGGCTCCCGTCGTTCGCCGGACTCTTGGTCGAGCGCGAGATCCGCGAACTCTCGCGCCTCACGGCCGACGTCGACCGCCCGTACGCCGCGCTTCTCGGTGGGGCCAAAGTCGCCGACAAGCTCCCGCTCTTGACGAGCTTCTGCGGCCGGGCCGACATCGTCCTCATCGGCGGCGCCCTCGCCTTTCCGTTCCTCGCGGCTCAGGGCGCCCGCCTCGGCGCGACCCCGAGGGAGGAGGGGCAGGAGGAGAACGTCCGGCGGCTCGTGGACGCCGCCCGCGCCGTCGGGACCGAGGTCGTCCTCCCGACCGACCTCGTGGTCGAGCGGCCAGGGTCGGTCGAACCCGAGACCTACGACCTCGCCCGAGTTCCGGCCGACGCGCTCGCGCGGGACATCGGACCTGCGACTCGGGCTCGGTTTATAGCGGCCCTCGCTCGGACGAAGACGGTGTTCTGGAACGGCCCCCTCGGGCTCGTCGAGGACGAGAGGTTCGCGACCGGGACTCGCGAGGTGCTGAGGGGTCTCGGGGGTGTGCCGGGTTTCCACGTCGCCGCCGGCGGCGACTCGGCCCGCTTCGTGCAGGAGTTAGGGGCCGCGGGAAGCTTCCAGTTCATCTCGACCGGCGGTGGGGCTGCGCTCGAGTTCGTCGAGGGCCTCGAGCTGCCGGGGCTCGCGGTGCTCCCCGACGCATGAGACGGCTCCGTGCCGGCGAGATGCGCGATGTATCGGCGAGGGTCGTCACGAGGTACCGAAGGAAGCCCGGTTCGACGCGCGGCACATCGAGCTCCACGATCTCGGGGACCTCGTACGGGTGCGTCGCCTTGAGGTAACCGAACAGCCTCCCGACCCTTTGGGGCAGGGTCTTGAAGAGCACGATCGACTCGGCCGCCCTCTCGATCCGCCCCCGCCACCAGTACTGGGACTCGGCACCGACCACGCTCGCGCACGCGGCGAGCCGCCGCTTTACCGCACCGCGGGAGGCCGCGAGCGCCGCGTCCCGACTGGGGTACGCGCTCACGATGAGCCGCATCGGGCCGTCCGCGCGGACCGGGCCGAGAGGGTACGGGCTCAAGTGCCGGCCCCCACGATCGATGGCGGGCCCTGGGAGAAGTCGAGCGAGACGAGCGCCAGGGTGGCGAGGTCAACGACCGCGGCGTGCGCGGGGACGGGAGCGATGTTGCGCATCCGTTGATACTCGGTCTCGGCCTGCCAGGTCGAGACGTTGAGGAGAAGCACGTTATGGTACCGATCGACGCCGTAGGTGTGGACGTGCCCGGTGACGAGGATGTCGGGCGCCGGATCGATGACGAGCCCATCGTACGGAAGCGGAGCGAGAGGAGTCCGGTCCCCGTAGATCGGGGCGAGGTGGCGGGCTTGGAGCATCCGCTTCATCACGTCGGTCGGTCGGGAGTACGACGCCCCGGGGATCGCGGGAATGAGGTCGTCAAAACTGCGTCCGTGGTACGCCTCGATCACGACCCCGTCGAGGGCGAACGTGGACGGGTTCGTAAGCCCCTTCACGTTCGGTGGCAGCGTGACGGCAAGGTTCGGAGGAAGGGCCGGTTGCGGCTCGGCCGGACAGACCGCATCGTGGTTCCCGGGGATCGCCACGATCGAGAGGCGCTCGGGGAGCTCGGACAGGCGGCGGCCCAGCTCGGCATACTGCTCCACGACGTCCGGGATCGCGAGCTCGCGCTCCTGGTGAGGGTAGATCCCGATCCCGTCGACCAAGTCCCCCGCGATCACCACGTGATCGATCGATGCCGCGAGCTCCGGATATGGCCCCTTCTCCCGAAGGAAGTCAATGAGCTCGGCCCAGTTCTCGGACAGGAACGATCGGCTCCCGATGTGGAGGTCGGAGAGGAAGAGGGCGCGGCGCGCCCGGGGGGACCTCCCCACCGGTCGTGCGTGCGACACGTCGGGCCGCTCGATCGCGGCGACGCGCGGGATCCGGTTCGGCTCCTTCGCGAACTGCATCCGCGCGCCCACGACCTCGTCGGGAAGGAACGTGACGCGCGACCCCGGAGAGTCCTTGGGCACGAGGAGTTCGACCGAGCCGGTCTCGTCGTCGAGGGTGAGGATGAGGTGGTGCCGCTGCGGGGTCTCGCGGACATCGCGTACCATGCCGATCACGGAGGCCTCGCCCTCCCCCGCGCGAAGCTCCTTCACC
>JASHWY010000144.1 GCA_030043835.1 Thermoplasmata archaeon | reverse complement strand
GCCGAGGCGGCGCTCGTGGAGACTCAGCCCGGCCGCCCCGTGGTCGAGATTGGGGGAGGGCTTGGGATCCTCACGGAGGCGCTCCTCCGTCGAGGGATCGGACCGCTCACGGTCGTCGAGCGGGACCCGCGACTCGCCCGATTCCTTAAGGAGACGTTCCAAGACCGGGTCCGAGTGGTCGCCGCGGACGCGCTGACGGTCTCACTGCCCAAAGCCGACGCGGTCGTCGGGAACCTGCCGTACTCCTCCGGGACCCCGATCCTGCTTGCGCTCTTCGCGCGTCGAGTTCCCCGAATCGTGGTCCTCCTTCAGCGGGAGGTCGCGGAACGCCTCGCCGCCTCGCCTGGGTCCAAGGAGTACGGTCGCCTCTCGATTGTCGCGCGTCTCTACGGAAGCGTTGCGCTCTTCCGGACCGTTCCGCCGGATCAATTCTGGCCGCGACCGGAGGTGGAGAGCCGACTCGTGGTTCACACGGCTCGGCAGGGCGAGCTTCCGGTCCCCTCGGTCCCCGAGCTGGAGCGAGTCGTGAGGGTCCTCTTCTCCTCCCGCCGAAAGCAGCTCGGCAACCTACTTCCCCGGCTCGCCTCATCCCGGGACGCGGCGCACGAACTCGCCCGGGAGGCCGGATGGCCGGCGGAGTGGAGCCGTCTGAGACCGGAGAACCTCCCTCCCGAGGCCTTCTTCGCGCTCGCACGAGCCACGAGAGCTCGATCGTAACGGCCGGCCGGAGCCGCCCGCGCCGAGCCGGTGGCGGAACACGCCGAAGGCGAAGCGATCGAACGGGAGGGCCGCTTCCCCCGTCCCTCCTTCTCCGAACGGTAAGGGGCCGAACTCCCGGTCCCCTAGGGATGCCGTGGGACCAGGCCTTGGGATTTTTCACGCCCGAGGAAACGTCCGTAGCCTTTCCATCGATCCCGGGTGACGGGAGCCGAGGGACGGAGGCGGTACGGCCCGCCCACGCCCCGAACCCGTTCCCGGACCTCAGATTGCATTCACCGCGAAGCCGATGAGGAAGCCGACCATCGCGCCGATGTAGACGAGCCGGTTTCGCCGAATCGAGGCTTCCCTCGAGTCGAGCGGTCGGAACGCGACTCGAAGCATCGGCAGAATCACGTAGGCGATCGCGCCGATGGCGAGGGCGTCGAAAATCACGAGAAAGAGATGGTTGCTCCAATAGTATCCGATGGCGCCGCCGAGGAGAGTCGGGATCCCGCCCACAAGGAATAGGCCGATCATCATCGAAACACCCCGGCGAGCGTTCGTTCCGAGGAACGGCGAGGCGATCGGGAATCCCTCCGTCACGTTCTGGAGGAAGAACCCGACGAACACGACCGCAAGGATACCGATGGCACCCGCGGTCCAGTTGACCCCAAACACCAAGCCCTCGGTCAGGTTTTGCAGTCCGATCCCGAGGGCGATGATGAGGGCGGTCGTGCGAGGTCCCCCGTCAACGCTGAGCGTGGCCCCCATGCCGGTCCCGGTGCCGCGGGGGGCGTTCCGGGGCAGGTTGTCCACGAAGTAGAGACCGAGGAAGGCCACCAGGAACGCGATCCCGAAGGCGAGAGAGTACGTGAGATTCGCGACGTATCCGCTCGGATAGAGAATCGTGGAGACGTCGGAGAAGACGTCGGCGAGGAGAAAGATGAGGATGCCGATGGCGGCGGCGTTGAGACCCGTAGCCCACCGGCCCTGGGCCCGCTTGCTGTAGACGATGGGTAGCGAGAGGAAAATCGAGAGTCCCATCGCGGCGGTCAGCGCCATGAAGATCCAGAAGCCACCCATGTCCCCCGCTCGAATTCACATACAGGGAGGTGGGTATTTAGATAGTCCGTATGTGACTTCGCTACTGTTGTGTTCACGAAGTGAATATACGCACCGAGGGAGGGTGCTCACACATCGACCGTGACTCGGAAACGGACGGCTTCGATCCCCTGGGTTCACCGGCTCCAAGCGTTGGCGGCTCGGGAAGGTGTGGAGTAGCTCGGATTGTCGTCCCTCCGTATTGCCGGACTCTTGGGACTAGCTCCTTCCGCCGTTTCGCAGTATCTCTCGGGGAAACGGGTGGATAGGGGGTTTCTCGCGTACGCTACCAACGAGCGCGCCCGAGCCATCGCGGGCAATACTGATCGCCAGCATGGAAGCGGATGAGCGCAAGCACGCCGACCTTCTCCGAGGTCTATTGGATACCGGGTTTCGGATCTGATGCAAACGATCCCGCGCCCGAGGAAAATCCCCGAACTCGGAATACGATCTCCCGCAGGCCCCCAGGGACTAACCCCTCAACGCCGGGGGCTCACGGTTCTGTCCCCTAATCGGCGGTTTCCGAGCACTTGGGCTTGGGTGTAACAGTTTGGCGGACGCCGCTAGCCCGCAACGTGTAACTCCTCGGGCCGTCGCACCGCCGCGTGGCCCGATTAGGTTACAGTGCCGGCGGATCGGGAGACACTTTCCCCGCGCGGCGATGAACGAGCGCCCAACCGAGTAGCACGACACCCACAGCGGTGGCCACGAGGCCG
>JASHWY010000143.1 GCA_030043835.1 Thermoplasmata archaeon | reverse complement strand
CGTGCTCCAGGGGCTCGCCCAGGCGATGCTCGAGCAGGCGGTCTACGACGAGAACCGCTCCCTCCTCACGGCGAACTTTTTGGACTACCTCGTGCCGAGCTCGCTCGAGGCGCCCACGGTGGAGACGGCGATGACCGTCACACCATCCCCGCACAACCCGATCGGGGTCAAAGGGATCGGGGAGACCGGTACGATCGCGTCGAGCCAGGCGTACGTCAATGCGGTCGTCGACGCGCTCGCGCCGTACGGCGTGACCGATCTTCCGATGCCCGTGACCGCCGAATCCGTCTGGCGGGTTCTTCACGGGACGGTGCCCGCAGCCGCCTCGGGGAAGAAGCCCTGACCCTCGGAACGTTCCCCCATCCGCCGGCGGGGACCTCGGCCGGAAAGGTTGATGGGAGAACAGCGGTTCGGTCGATCACCGCGAGGTCCCTCGCGCGTCGACGATGAACGACCCCGATGGCTGGAAGAGCCCGGAGGACGTCCTCCGTCTCCTCGAGGAGAGGAGCTACATCGCCGACCGCCCGCTCGCGATGGCCGTCTTCCTGAGCGCGAAGCTCGGAAAGCCGCTTTTGATCGAGGGCGAGCCGGGATGCGGCAAAACGGAGGTTGCGAAGACCCTCGCTCAGGTGATCGGTACCGAGCTCATCCGCCTCCAGTGCTTCGAGGGGCTCGACGCCCGCTCCGCCCTCTACGACTGGAACTATCCGAAGCAGATGCTCGCCATCCGGATCCACGAACGGACCGAATCGGCGACCGAGCTCGAGAAGGAGATCTTTAGCGAGCCGTTCCTCCTGCGTCGGCCCCTCCTGCGCGCGCTCGAGGGCGACGGGGGGCGACGACCGGTCCTCCTCATCGACGAGATCGACCGCGCGGACGAGGAGTTCGAGGGGCTCCTCCTCGAGATCCTGTCGGAGTTCCAGGTGACGATCCCCGAGCTCGGCACGATCAAGGCGAAGAAGCTCCCCCTCGTCATCATCACCTCGAACCGCACGCGCGAACTGAGCGACGCGCTCAAGCGCCGATGCCTCTACCTCTACGTCGGCTACCCGTCGCTCGAGAAGGAGACGGCGATCCTTCGGCGGCGCATCCCCGAGCTCCCCGCGCACCTCGCCCAGGAGATCGCCGCGTTCGTCCAGCGCGTGCGCGCCGAAAAAGAGCTCGTGAAGCGCCCGGGCGTCGCCGAGACCCTCGACTGGGCCGCCGCGCTCCTGTCGCTCCGCAGGACGAGCCTCGACCGGACCGTGATCGAGGACACGCTCGGCTTCCTCATCAAGGACGCCCAGGACCTCCAGTACGTCCGCGAGCAGCGGTTGGAGAGCCTCCAAGGGTTAGGATGAGACCCCCCGCCGGCCCGTCCTTTCCCTCCACCGACCGGATCTTCCCCCGTCTCACGGAGTTCGTGGGGTACGTTCGCCGCCAGGGGGTCCCCGTCGGGATCGAGGGAGAGGTCGACCTTGCGCGGGCGCTCGCCGAGGTGGCCGTGCTCGACCGCGAGGAGTTTCGGAGCGCATGCCGCGTGACGCTTGCGAAGTCCCCGGAGGAGTTGAAGCGGCTCGACGACGCCTTTGAGCTCTTCTGGTCCTTGAACGCCCCGCTCCTCGACATCCCGTTCCCGGGCGAGGCGCCCCTCTCGCACCGGCCTCGATCGACTCCCACGGGAGAGCTCGGTGAGCGACGCCCCGCCCCTCGGGAGACGGTCCCCCCCACGTCGCTCGTCGAGCTCGGGACCTATAGCGCGAGCGCCCCCGCGCCCGGCCACGGGATCGAACCCCTCTCGGACCGCGAGATGCGGGCCGTACGGCGGGGGACTCGACGGTTCCGTCGCATGGTCGCGACCCTCCCCGGCCGGCGGCTCGTTGGGGCCCGCCGGGGGACGATCGACTTTGCCGCGACCTTCCGGCACAACCTGCGTCACGGCGGCGAATGGCTTGAGTTCCGTTACGCGCGGCCCCAACTCGGCCGGTCGGAGCTTCTGATCCTCTGGGACGTGAGCGGTTCGATGCGCGAGCACGATAGCCGCCTCTTTGCCCTCGTCCACGCGCTCGTTCGGGTCTCGAGGAGCGCGAGGGTCGTCGCGTTCAGCACTCGGGTCGAAGAGGTCACGGCCGACGTACGTCGGTTCGGGTACCGGCGAGCGGTTGAGAGGGTCGGCGCGCGGATCGACCGGAGCGAAGGCGGGACTCGGATCGGCGCCTGCTTAAGCGAGTTTGTGAAGCGGTTCGGTTCCCTCGTCCGGCCGACGGCGACGATCCTCATCCTCAGCGACGGCTGGGATCTTGGCGAGTCCGAGCTCGTCGGAGCCGAGCTTCGCTGGATCGCTCGACGCGCCGAGCTCGTGGTCTGGGTGAACCCGTACGCCCGTCAGCGCGGGTTCTCCCCCGAGACCGGGGCGCTGCGCGCCGCGCTCCCCCACACGGACCTCCTCCTCGGTCCCGAGGATTTTGAGACCCCGTTCGCTCCTCGGGGAACTCCACCTCTCCCCGCCCGCGCTCGGGCCGCCGCGTAAGGCTTACCGCTGGCGGCTCAGCGTGGAATCTCGCCGGGTGAGGAACCCTCGCCCGGGAGCAGCTGAATGAGCGGTGCGGCACGGGGCTGCCGGGCGGGGAAGTTCGTCACGTACCCACCGTAGTAGGGAACCCGCTGGTCCACGACGTGGCGGAACGCCTCGCGAAGCGCCGTGTCGTCGAGCCCCCGGGTGGGGATCAGATCGTCGTTGCGGTTGAGACAGCCTTTGAGCTCCCCCTTGTGGGTGACCCGAATCCGGTGGCAGTTCATGCAAAACTCCGCGTTATGGACGGGGTCGACGACCTCGACCTCGGCGCCACGGAAAAGATAGATCCGACGGTGGTGCATCTCTCGGACCAGGACCTTGTCGGCCCGCCTCTCGAGCCACTGCTTCACCGCGTCGATGTCGACCGACCAGTCCTTCGGGCCCACGAGCTCGGGCATGAACTGGATCAGCTGGAGTCGGAGACCCTCGCGGTCGCTCACGAACCGGATCAGCTCCGGGATGTTGGGAAGGGTTCGCCGGAAGACGACCAGATTGAGTTTCACCGGAGTGAGCCCCACACGCAGCGCCTCGTCGATCCCGGCAAGCACCGGAGCGAGCGATCCACGACGGATCTCGCGGAACGTCGCGGGGTCGAGCGAGTCGATCGAGACGTTGACCCGCTTCAGGCCCGCGTTCCGCAACCCCTCGGCACGCTTCGAGAGCATCGAACCGTTCGTGGTGAGCGACACGT
>JASHWY010000142.1 GCA_030043835.1 Thermoplasmata archaeon | reverse complement strand
TCTACGGCGCCTACGCGATGATTTTCCTCATGCTCGTCCACTTCTTCCGGGGCTACTACCTTGGGGTCTACAAGGCGCCCCGCGAATTCTCCTGGATGGTCGGCACCCTCCTCATGATCACGACGCTCGGCATGGGGTTCACAGGGTACCTGCTCCCATACACCCAGATTTCCTACAACGCGACGAACGTGGGCATCGTCCTCGCCCTGAGGCTCCCTACCGTGGGCCCGCTCCTCGGCCCGTTCATCCTCGCGGACGGGACCTCCCAGGGTCTCCTCTCCCGGATGTTCGACGCGCATGTGCTTCTCCTACCGCTCGTGCTCGGCGCGCTCCTCTACGCCCACATCGCGCTCTTCGAGTCGCACGGGATCGCTCCGCCGGCGACCTCGGACCCCCTCCAGCGTCGGCGGTACACGGAGAAGGACGCGAAGAAGCACGTCCCGTTCATGCCCCACATCCTCTGGTACACCCTGAAGTGGGGGCTCCTCTACGTCGGCGTCCTCTTGGGGATTTCCGCGCTCTGGCCGTGGAGCCTCGCGACGTATGTGGGGAACCTCGCTGCGGTCCAATCGGTCACGGAGCCGGACTGGTACTTCCTCTGGCTGTTCAAGATCGTCGACTTCATTGGCGTGACTCCCGTCCTTGCGGTCGGTCTCACGACGGTTCTCATCGTGTACTTCCTGTTCCTGCCGTTCCTCGACCGGTCCAAGCGGACCCACCCGCGCGACCGGCCCGTCTTCATCTGGCTCGCGACATCGCTGCTCGGGTTCTTCATCGTGTTGACCGTCTGGGGCGGGGAAACCCCGGGGATCGAAATCACCCCCATGCTCGTCGCGATGACCTTGGGTCCGATCTTCGGGGTGAACGCGCTCGCGACGATCCTCTTCCACTGGCGCTACGTCCGAAGCTACCGTCGTCGCCTCGCGGAGCGTGCGCCCGGGTTCCCGGGCATCTATCCGGCGGCGAACGCTCCGCCCGGAACCGGTGTCCCCGTGACGGCCGCGGAGGCGAGCCGCGTTGACTGACGGCGAGGAGACCCCGCACTGGAAGACCGGCGTCCTCTGGGGAATCCTCGCGGTCTTCCTCGTGGTCGGAACCGTCGGGTCGGCGCTGGTCGTCTTTGGTGTGATGAATCTCTTCGCGGGGCAGTGGGTCGGACTTCTCGCCGCCGGGATCGGGACGGTGATCGCGATCCTCGCGTTCCTGTTCCTCGCGGGGATACTCTACCGGGTCGACCGGTATCGCGGCGTGAACGAGCGGCGGGTGAGGCTCTTTGAGTAGCGTTCCCGAAGGCACTGCCTTGAGGGCGCTCAGGAATCGGACGCTCAACCTCTACGATGCAATCACCCTCCTCATGCTGATCGGGATCGCGGTCCTCATCGCCTACACGGTCCGCCTCGGGCCCCTCCTCGCGGGCCCGGGGGCACAGCAGTCGTTCGGTTTCGCGGTCTCCCTCATGTTCCTCATGGCCGCCGTGGTCGTCCACCTGATCGACCGGACCTACCGGGTCTGGCCCCTCGGCCGCCGGATCACGCCGACCCCGCCGGGTCCTGTGACCGCCCGGGCCCAGGCGAAGTTCCTCGCGGTTCTGATCCTCGTGATCGGCGCTGCCGCAGTCGCGTACGTACTAGGGGGACTTATCGCATGAGCGCGGAGGGAGGAACGTGACCGACCTAACGGTCCCGCTCACGATCGTCGGTCTCATCGCGGCGTTCACCGCGTTCCTCGTCTGGGCGTTCTACGCCCACGGGCCGTGGCTCGTGACGACGATGAAAACGTGGCTCTTCACGACGGACCACAAGCGTATCGGCCTCATGTACATCGCGACCGGCATCACGTTCTTCTTCGTCGGCGGGATCTACGCGACCCTCATCCGCACCGACCTGGGTCTTGTCCAGGGGCTCGGCCTCGACCCGCAGACGACGCTCGGCATCACGCCGGACGTCTACTCGACCATGTTCACCGAGCACGGGGTTCTCATGGTCTTCATGTTCATCATCCCCACGCTGGTCGGATTCGGGAACTACCTCGTCCCGTCGATGATCGGCTCTAGGGAGATGGCCCTCCCGCGGATCAACGCGATCGCCTTCTGGCTGATCCCGCCCGCGGGTGTGGTGCTGATCCTGGCGAACGCCTACGCTGGGTGGACCGGGTACGTGCCGCTCAGCATTCAGTCGTTCGGTCCGAATCCGTACGGCATCGACCTCTGGATCCTGGGACTACACGTCTTGACGGTCTCCTCGGTGCTGGGGTCGATCAACTTTCTGGTCACGATCCTCAAGCACCGCGCCCCCGGCGTCCACTACTGGAACATGCCGCTCTTCGTCTGGGCGACGCTCATCAACTCGGTCCTCCTCATCTTCGCCCTGCCGTCGCTCTCGATCGGCCTCACGTTCATCCTCTCGGACCGGAACTTCGGGACCCACATCCTGGCCTCGGTGAACGGGACGCCCCTCGGCGGAGCGCTGCTCTACCAGAACATCTTCTGGTTCTTCGCGCACCCCGAGGTCTACATCATGGTGCTGCCGGCGTTCGGGATCATCTCGACGGTCATCCCGAAGCTCGCGAGGAAGGACATCTTCGGCTACGGCGCGATGGCGGTTTCGTTGGGCGCCTTCGCGGTGCTCTCCTTCGCCGTCTGGGAGCACCACATGTTCGTGACCGGGATTTCGACGAACGTCCGGTTCGTCTTCATGCTCGCCACGATGGCGATCGCGGTCCCGTCGGCGGTGAAGACGTTCAACTGGGTCGCGACCCTCTGGGGGGGCCGGATCTGGATGGCGGTGCCGATGTGGTTCTGCGTCGCGTTCATCACCGGGTTCGTGATCGGCGGTCTCTCGGGCCTCATGCTCGCGTCGATCCCGATCGACTACCTCTACCATGGAACGTACTTCGTCGTCGCCCACTTCCACTACGTCCTACTGGGCGGGACGCTGATGGCGATCTTCGCCGGGATCTACTTCTACTTCCCGATCTTGACCCACCGCTGGTACAACCAGAAGCTCGGCCAGATCCACTTCCTCCTCACGTACGTCGGAGTGAACGTCCTCCTCTTCCCGATGTTCATCCTCGGGGCCGAGGGGATGCCCCGCCGCGTCTACACCTACCTCTGGACCGGGAACTTCCAGGCGCTCAACTTCCTCTCCACGATGGGGGCCTACATCCTCGGGATCGGCCAGCTCGTCTTCGTGTTCAACATG
>JASHWY010000141.1 GCA_030043835.1 Thermoplasmata archaeon | reverse complement strand
CTCGAGGAGGTCGTCCGGGCGAAGCTCGACGCGGTCGGGGGTATCCGTGGGAACGTCCTCGTGGAGGATTCCGGACTGTTCATCCCGTCGCTGGGCGGATTTCCCGGCGTCTACTCCGCCCACTTCTTTCGGATGTGGAGGTTCGGACCGATCCTGGAACTCCTTAAGCATCGCCCCCGGAAGGCGTTCTTCCGGAGCGTGGTCGGATTCCGGTCCGGGAGGCGCCGATCCGTCTTCGTGGGGGAGGTCCACGGATCGATCGCGCGCCGTCCCGCCGGGCGCCACGGGTTCGGCTTCGACCCGATCTTCGTTCCGAACGGTGGGCGTCGCACCTTCGGAGAACTTCCTGGCGCAGCGAAAAACGCGATCTCCCATCGAGCCCGCGCGGTTCGCAAGGCCGCTAAGGTTCTCACCCTTCCCTCCTAGCCGGGCACCCCGCGGGGTCCCCACTCCGTTTATCGTTCGGACCCCATGCCGCGGCGATGTACGTCGACGAGATTGCCGAGTCCCCGATCCTCTCGCTGTTTGACGAGATCTTCCGGATTCGCGCGCGGGGCGAGAAGGTCCTGGGGCTCCACGTCGGAGAACCCGACATGGACACGCCCCAGGGGATCCGAGACGCCGCGTACCGGGCCCTCAATGAGGGCTACACCCACTATGTGGCCTCTCCCGGGCTCCCCGAACTTCGGGAAGCGATCGCTCGACGCCTCGCCTCCCGCAACAAGATCCCCGTCACGAGCGACGGCGTCGTCGTGCTGACGGCGAAGTTTGCCATTTACGCTACCTTGCTCGCGACCGTCAACCCGGGGGATGAGGTGCTGCTGCCCGACCCCACGTACCTCTTTGAGCAGCCGACCCGCCTCATGGGCGCGAAGCCCGTCTACGTCCCTCTACGGGGCGACTTCTCGTTCGACCCGAACGCGCTCTTGGATGCGATCACCCCGAAGAGTAAGCTCCTCTTCCTCGTTTCCCCGGCGAACCCGACCGGACGGATCCTTCGACGATCCGAGGTCCGCGACATCGTCGACATCGCGCGGAAGAAGGGGCTTACGATCGTGAGCGACGAGACCTACGAGTCGCTGGTCTACGAAGGCACCCACGTGTCGCCCGCGAGCGTCGCGGACCCTGAGGTGCCGGTCGTGACGATCGGGAGCTTCTCGAAGCTCTATGCCATGACGGGTTGGCGCGCCGGATACGTCGCGGCCCCGCCCGAGATCCGTACGCGCATCGTGAAGGTCGTGGAGCACACCCTAACCTGCCTTCCCCCGTTCATCCAGCGTGCGTGCCTCTGGGCGCTCGAGAACGCCACGGCCGACTCGGAACGGCTGCGCGCCGTGTTCCGAGAGCGGCGCGATCACCTCCTCGCGCGCCTCGACGACCTTCCGGGCATAACCTGCGCAAGGCCCGAGGGGGCGTTCTACGCCTTTCCGCGGTACGACCTTCCGGTCTCGTCGGTCGATTTCTGTTCCTCGCTCCTCAACGAGGAGCAGGTCGCGCTCGTTCCGGGAATCGCCTTCGGGCCCCACGGCGAGCGTCACGTCCGAATCGCGTACACGAGCCCGCTCGACACGCTCGAAGAAGCGGTCGGGCGGCTGGGACAGTTTTTGGAGCGGCATGGGGCGCGGCGCGGTTAGCCCCGCGCCCGCCTTTTTGTAGGAAGGAGCGCTCCCCGAGTCGATGACCCCGTCGCCCCGCGTCCACGATCTGACCGCCCTTCTCGAAACCCACATGCCCGTGTGGCCGACCTCGCCCCTGCCGACGTTCGAGCCGGTCGGGCTCGTCCCGCGGGATGGCTACGCCGTCGAGCGCGTCAACTGTCTCACGCACACCGGGACCCACATGGACGCTCCGTACCATTTTCTCGAGGACGGGATCCCGGTCGATCGGATCCCTCCGGCGAAGCTGGTCGGGCCTTCGGTCGTGCTCGACGTGCGTAGCGAGCTCAAGGGGAACATCATCCCCCAGGCCGCGCTGGAGCGACATTGGCCGAAGGGTCTCGCGCCCGAGATCGTTCTGCTTCGGACCGGATGGAGCCGGGAGCGCGCCCCGACCCGGCGGTACCTCTACGAGTTCCCCGGCATCGACCCGGAAGGCGCCCAATGGCTCGTGGGCCAAGGCGTGAAGGGCGTCGGGATCGACACGCTGGGCATCGACCCGTTCACGAACCAGAAGTTCGAGGCCCACAAGGTGCTCCTCAAGAAAGGGATCTGGATCCTCGAGGCTCTCGACCACCTGGACGAGCTCAAGGAGGGGGTCGTCTACACGCTCATCGCCGCGCCGCTCAAGATCGCGGGAGCGAGCGGTGCGATGGCCCGAGTCTTCGCCCTCGAGCCCTGACGCAGGGAGGACCGTGCCGATCGAATCCGGCCTCAGGGGCGCCCGGGTCCTCGTGACGGCGTCCAGCCAAGGGATCGGCCTCGGCGCCGCTCGGGCGTTCCTCGGGGAAGAGGCTCGCGTGGTCGTCAACTCGTCGAACGCGGAGCGGCTCTCCTCGGCCGTGAACGCGCTCCGTCCGCTCGGCGAGGTGCACGGAGTCGTCGCCGACCTCCGTCGTCGGGAGGACCTCGACCGGCTGGTCGCCGAGACCGTCCAAAAAGTGGGGGGGATCGACACCTTGGTCTACGTTACCGGTTCGCCCCGTCCGGGCGTCTTCATGGAGCAGGGATACGACGACTGGAGCCGGGCCGCCGAACTTCTGGTGGTGAGCCCCGCGTACCTGGCGCGCCGGGTCGCCGACGCGATGGAGACCGAGGGTCACGGAGGCCGGATGGTCTTCCTTACGTCGACCGCCATCCGCGAGCCGATCGCCAACATCGCCACCTCGAGCGTCTGCCGGATCGCCGTAGCGGGGCTCGTCCGCACCCTCGCCCGCGAGCTCGGACCGAAGGGGATCCGGGTCAACGGCATCCTTCCGGGGTACACTCTCACGGGCCGCGTCGAAGACGTCGCGGCCGACGCTGCCCGACGTCAGAACACGACTCCGGACGCCGTGCTGAAGTCGATGGTGCGCGACATCCCGCTTGGGCGGATGGGGACGACGGAAGAGTTGGGTCGCGTGATCGTCTTCCTCGGTAGCGAGATGTCGAGCTACGTCACCGGCGCCATGCTCCCCGTCGACGGTGGCTCGCTGCGCTCGGTCGGTTGACGAAACTAGGGCCGGTCGGGCGGCAGCGCCTCCGAGCGGAAGTCCTCCCTCGAGGGGACGAAGACGTCGAGCACGATGGTGGGACCCGTTGCGTGCGTGCGC
>JASHWY010000140.1 GCA_030043835.1 Thermoplasmata archaeon | reverse complement strand
CCTGGGCCCCACGAGCTCGAAGGCCCTCAGGGCCGAGCGCCTCACCCACCTCTTCTTCAACGGCGGGGCGTCGAAGAAGCCAGCGACCGAGTGCGAGGTCTCCCTCGTCTTCGACAACGCCGACCATCTCCTCCCGGTCGACACCCCCGAGGTGGAGATCACTCGGTACGTGAAGCTGGCCCCGAGCGATCCGGACGGTTACTACTCCTACTTCTACGTCAACGGAAAGCGGACGACCCAGACCGACATCGACAACGTCCTCGCCCACGCCCGCCTTTCCGGCGACGGCTACAACCTCGTCCAGCAAGGTGACGTCAACAAGGTCGTCACGATGGGACCGATCCCTCGCCGCGGTCTCCTCGAGCGCCTGGCTGGGATCAGCCACTACGACGAGGAGCTCGAGCGAGCCGCGGCGAAGAGGATCGACCTCGACCAGAACCTCGTCCGGATCCAGACCCTACTCGGTGACGTCAAGAGCCGGCTCGCTGCGCTCGAGGGACAGCGCCTCCAAGCGATCGAGTACAAGCAGCTCCAGGACGATCGGCGACGGTCGGAGGCCCGACTCGCTCGGGCCGGCCATCAGCTCGCCGAGAGGGAGCTCGCTACCTGTACGAAACAAGTCGAGGCGGTTCGTAGCGAGATCGCCCGGCTCGACGAGGAGCGCTCCCGGCTCTCGGCCCGACAAGCCGAGCTCGCCCAATCGGTCGAGAACATCGACCGCGAGATCGCCGAAGCCGGCGGCGAGGCCGCGGTCCGGTTCAAGGCGGAGCTCGACGAGAAGAAGATAGCCTATGCGCGGCTCGACCAGACGTTGGGTCATCTCCGGGAGGCCCTGACGAGCCTTGACGCTCAGGTGTCCGAACTTGGGCGATCGGTGAAGGCCGACGCGACCCAGAAGTCGACGCTCGCGGCTGAGGAAGCAAAGCTCGCCGATGAGCTCGCCGTCCTCGTGAAGACCGCCGAGGAAGAGACCCGGGAGATCCAGAGTGCGACCGGAAGCCCCGGTAAGTCGTCCGAGAAGCTGGCTGCGGCGCGGAAGCAGCAGCTCGAGCTCGAACGGCAGGTCGAGGCGAAGCAGAAGGCCTGGCAGGTCGCGGTCCAGGCGCGCGAGACCGTCCACGCGAACCTCCTCTCCTCGGAGAGGGACCAGGCCCAGGCGGAGGACGACCTTCGCGAGCGCGAGGTCGAGGTGAAGGACTTGGAGCTCAGAATCAAGGAGGCCGCCCCCGGAAAGGGTTCCGGAGGCGTCACGACCGGGGACCTCCAGAAGGAGCTCTTCGCGCTCAAGGGGAAGGAGAAGAGCGTGAACGTCGAGGTCGAGCGTCTCTCGGCCGAGGTCGGCGAGCTCAACCGGCGCTACCTGACGCTCGATGCGCGGCTCAAGGCGCGGACCGAGTCGGGCGCCCGGCAAAATCCTCTCGCAGCGGTCGACTTCCTCCTTTCCCAGCGCAACCTCGGCAAGGTTCCGGGGATCCGGGGGACGGTCGAAGAGCTCGCGGAGTTCGACCCGAAGCTCAAGACGGCGCTTCAGATCGCGGGCGGCAATCGCTTCCAGGCGCTCGTCGTCGAGACCGACCAGGTCGCGGAGGAGTGCATCCGCCTCCTTCGCGAGGAGAAGCGGGGGCGCGCGACGTTCCTGCCGCTCAACAAGATGCTGCCGGGACGCCCCCACGGGAAGTCCCTGCTGGTCTCCAAGGCCGACGGGGCCCAAGGGTTCGCGATCGACCTCATTGAGTTCGACGAGGCCCTGCGGCCAGCGTTCTGGTACGTCTTCGGCGAGACCGTGGTCATGAACGACCTCGCTCACGCTCGGGCTCAGATGGGCGGCGTACGTCTCGTGACCCTTTCGGGGGACTTGATCGAGGCGACCGGGGCGATCTCGGGCGGGTACCTTGACCCCTCCGGCGGTCGCGGAGCTGACAGCGCGGTCGAGCTCAAGCGGCTCGGGGAGGAGCTTCGTGCGAAGAGCGTCGCCGAGACGGCGGCGCGCGAGGAGCTCCAAAAGGTCTCCGACCGGATCCGGGTCGTCGCGGAAGAGCTCTCGAAGCGCTCGATCCAAGATCAGGCGCACCAGTCGACCCGGGCGGTACTCGACCAAGACCTCACCGCTGCGCGGTCTCGGCTTGAGGCGGCTCGAGAGCGTATCGGAGCGGCAAAAACGGCGCAAGAGAAGGCGGAGTCAGCCCTCGCGGCGGCCGAAGAGTCCGCGCACCGGCTCGCCGACGAGATCACCAAAACGAAGGCCGCGATCCAGCAGTCCCAGGAACAGTACCTCGGGCTTCTCCCGCAGGCGCTCTCCGCGAAGCTGCGGGGACTGCAAGAGGCCGCTCGGAAGACTGGGGAAGAGCGGGTCCGGGTGAACGGGGAACTCGAGTCGGTGCGGGCGTCCCTCGCCGCGCTCACGAACAATCTTGCGAGCCGGATCGCGGAACTCGATACCGCCCGCACGGCGGTCGCCGCGAAGAAGAAGGAGATCGCCCAAACCGAGACGTCCCTCGGCGAAGCCCGTCAAGCGCTCGACGCGCTCAAGACGGTCGAATCGAAGCAGGGCGACAGTCAGAAGGCCCTCTCCGAAGCGAAGAAGAAGGTCGAGGACGAGCGGCTCGAGGTCACGGGCCGGCTCGGTAAGGTCGTCGCGAACCTCGAAACGCGTCAGTCGATGCTCACCCAGGAAGAGACGCGCCGGGCTCAGGCCGAGCAGAAGCTCGCCGAGCTTCAGGAGGCGCTCCGGGAGTTCCCCGACCCCGAGCCGGACGAGAAGCCGATGTCGATCGAGGAGCTCAAACGCAAGATCGCGACCCTCGACCAACAGCTCCAAGCGATGGGGTCGGTCAACCTGCGCGCCGTGGAGGATTACGATGCCGAGAAGGGTCGGATCGACGAATTCTCGACGGAGGTCGACCGCCTGACGACCGAGAAGAGCGAGCTCACCGGGCTCGTCGCCGAGATCGAGACGAAGAAGCGGGAAAAGATCCGCGAGGTCGTGACCCAGGTCAACACGAACTTCCACGAGATCTACGCCGAACTCTCGGCCGGCGGAGAGGGGGAGATCGTGCTCGAGAACCCCGACGACCCGCTCCAAGGAGGTCTCCTCATCAAGGCTCGGCCGGTGGGTAAGACCGTCGAGCGGTTGGAACAGCTCTCGGGCGGGGAGAAGTCGCTCGCGAGCCTCGCCTTCATCTTCTCGCTGCAGCGGTACGACCCGAGCCCGCTCTACGTCTTCGACGAGATCGACATGTCGCTCGACGGGCTCAACGCCGAGTACGTGGGGAGGATGCTCCGACGCAACGCCGAGCGCGCCCAGTTCGTTGTGATCTCGCTCCGAAAGGTGACCCTCAAGTTCGCCCACCACCTTTTCGGGATCACGATGCGCGGCGACGGATGCTCGCGCGTCGTGGGGATCCACCTCGACGACATCCAGGACGTCGAGAGCCGAGAGGGCGCTCGGTCGCCCGAGCCCCTTTCCCCCGTGGAGGCGCGATGACGATCTCCGAAACCGAAGCGAAGGGCCTCGCCGTGCCGAGCGCGATCCCGCGGGAGGCGGCGCAGAAGGTCCTCCGGTACCTCGTCTTCCACCGTTCCCTCCTCGGGGAGACGGAAGATAGCTCGCAGCTCTTAGAGCGGTACCTCGCTCTCGTCGAGAACCTCAAAGAAGGGGTCCACCTCGTTATCAGTGACCCGTTCCAGCGGGCGATGGCGCTCCTCTTCGAGCTCGTGATGGAGGAGGAGTTCGACCC
>JASHWY010000016.1 GCA_030043835.1 Thermoplasmata archaeon | reverse complement strand
AGACGCCGCGGGAGGCGTTCCAGCGGAAGCTGCCTCCCGAGACCCTGCTCGGCCTCCATCTCGGCCGCGTGGAGGCGGTCGCATGAAGGGACGGGCCACCCGGAAGCGGCGGGACGCCCCTTCCTCCGCACCTCCATCCCCGGGTCAAAGGGGAACTAATTTCTGTACACCACACTCGGCGGCGAATTACGATTTCTTTAAATAGAACCGCTTTTCTACCGATGTCGACAGCCGAGAGTACTCTCGGAGGGAAGAACGATGCTGACGGGACAGACGCCGATTCTGGTGCTGAAGGAAGGAACGAAGCGCGACAAGGGCCGAGGGGCGCTCTCGAACAACATCCAGGCTGCGAAGGCGATCGCCGACGCGGTCCGTTCGACGCTCGGGCCGCGCGGACTGGATAAGATGCTCGTCGATTCGATGGGCGACGTTGTCGTCACGAACGATGGGGTCACGATCCTCAAGGAGATGGACGTCGAACACCCCGCCGCGAAGATGCTGGTGGAGGTGGCGAAGACGCAGGACCAGGAGGCCGGGGACGGAACGACGACCGCCGTCGTGCTCACGGGCGAGCTTCTGAAGCGCGCCGAGGGTCTGATCGAGCAGAACATCCATCCCACCATCATCTCTCAGGGCTTCCGCCTCGCTTCGTCGAAGGCACTCCAGATCCTCAAGGACATCAGCCACCCGATCCGGATCACCGACCACGCGCTCCTCTCCCAGATCGCGGTCACGTCGATGGCGTCGAAGTCGGTCTCCTTCAACCGCGACCAGCTGGGCGAGATCGCGGTCAAGGCGGTTACGGCCGTCGCCGAGAAAAAGGGCGAGGGCTACTACGTCGATCTCGACAACATCCAGGTCGTGAAAAAGCAGGGCGGAGCGATGACCGACACCTCGCTCATCGAGGGGGTCATCGTCGACAAGGAGAAGGTCCACTCCGGGATGCCGTCCCGGGTCGAGAACCCGAAGATCGCCCTCTTGGACGCCGCGCTCGAGATCAAGAAGACCGAGATCGACGCGAAGATCGAGATCAACGACCCGTCGCAGTTGAACGCCTTCCTCCAGGAGGAAGAGAACATGCTGCGCCGGATGGTCGACCAGGTGAAGGCATCGGGCGCGAACGTCGTTCTCTGCCAGAAAGGCATTGACGACCTCGCCCAGCACTTCCTCGCGAAGGAAGGCATCTACGCCGTTCGCCGCGTCAAGAAGTCCGACATGGAGAAGCTCGCGAAGGCGACCGGGGCGAACATCGTCTCGAAGGTGAGCGAACTCACCCCCGAGGACGTCGGGACCGCGGGCCTCGTCGAAGAGCGCAAGATCGGCGAGGACGCTCTCACGTTCGTGACCGGCGCCAAGAAGGCGAAAGCCGTCTCGATCCTGATCCGCGGCGGAACCGAGCACGTGCTCGACGAGCTCGAGCGCTCGCTCGAGGACGCGCTCAACGTGGTCGCGGTCGCGGTCGAGGACGGACAGTTCGTCTACGGCGGCGGCGCGACGGCGGAGGAGCTCGCCATGAAGCTTCGGGACGAGGCCGCGAAGATCGGCGGACGAGAGCAGATCGCGTTCGAGGCGTTCGCGGAGTCGCTCGAGACCGTGCCGAGGACCCTCGCCGAGAACGCGGGCCTCGACCCGATCGACATCCTGATCGAGCTTAGAAAGGCCCACAAGAGCGGCCAGCAGGACTCGGGCGTCAACGTCGCGAAGGGTGGCGTCATCGGCATGAGCGGGCTCCATGTGATCGAGCCGATCCGCGTGGGCCGTCAGGCGATCGAGAGCGCGACCGACGCCGCAGTGATGATCCTTCGGATCGACGACGTCATCGCGTCCAAGACGACCACGCCCCCGTCCGGTGGTGGCCCCGGTGGCGGCCCCGGCGGCATGGGCGGTATGGGCGGCATGGGCGGGATGGGCGGCGGCGACTTCGGCGAAGACTGACGAACAAAAGTCGTAGCTCCCGCGAGCCGAACCCCTTCTTCCCACCCCGGAGGTGGAGCCTCCGGGGTCCGGGTTCTCGCGATCCGTTCGCCATCCTTTTGGACCTCATGTCCTCCCGGGGTCCTCAGGGGATCGAGCGTGTCCAAACCGATCCGGATCTTCTTCGTCGCCGACCTCCACGGGTCGGCGATCTGCTGGCGGAAGTTCGTGAACGCCTCGACGGCCTACCGGGCGGATGTCCTCATTCTCGGGGGCGACATCGTCGCGAAGACGCTCACCCCGATCTTTCCCGATGGATCGGGCTGGGTCTCGACGGTAGAGGGGGAACGCCGCGTCGCCCGGAACTCGGAGGAGCTTGTGCGCCTCGAGAACCAGCTTCGGGATGAGGCGACGGTCCCGTTCAGCACGACCCCCACGGAGTGGACCGAGCTCCTCGCGGAGCGTAGCCGGATCGACGCCGTTTTCGAGCGCCGAGCTCAAGAGGAGCTCAAGGGCTGGCTCGACTGGGCCGCGGGTCGCCTAAAATCGGGGACGACCCGCCTCCTCGTCGGCCTCGGCAACGACGATCCGAGCTCGGTCGAGCCGGTGATCGAGCGTCACCCCGTCGCCGAGCTCACCGACAACGCGGTCCTTCATCTGGACGACCATCACGAGATCCTCACGCTGGCGTACTCGAACCCCACCCCCTGGCATACGCACCGCGAGCTGACGGAAGAACAGATCGCGCGCTGGATCGCCGAACGATCGGGTCGCCTCGAGAATCCTTCCCAGGCGATCTACAACTTTCACGTTCCCCCCCGAGATACCCCGCTCGATCTCGCGCCTCGGCTGGATGCGAACCTTACGAAGGTGATGGCCCCCGGCGGTGAGCCCGACATGGTCCACGTCGGGAGCAGCGCCGTCCGGGAGGCGATGGAGCGCGACCAGCCGCTGCTCGGACTGCACGGCCACATTCACGAATCCCGCGGAGTCTTCTCGATCGGCCGCACTTTGGCCATCAACCCCGGGAGCGCCTACACCGAGGGCACGCTGCTTGGCGCGGTCGTTGACGTCGGCCCGGACCGGCTCAAGACCCACCTCTTGACCCAGGGCTGAACGTTTCCGAAGCGCGTGCCGCGGTCTCGGTCGACGTCACCTCGTCAACCTCCTCCCACCACTGGTTCCGGAGGAACGCGAGCCGTCGTTTGGGGGAGAGGGAATCCACCACCTCGCGGAGCGTCACGAGCTTCGGCCGGACTCGTTCTCGGAGAGACGTCGGGAGACCGCTCAAGGTCGGGGACCGCTCGACCATGCCGAGGTTGAGCCGGACGGTGGTCCAAAACCCCCAGTCGTCGGACAGTAGACGACGTACCCGGTCGAGCGAGATGTCGTGAGGTCCTTCGCCGAACTCGAGATCGTGGAGCAAGGAGAGGATGTCCTTCACGTCCCGGGCTTCCGGCCCGATCACGACCTCACGCCGGCCGAACGGTTCGAGGACCCGTTCGGGCACTTGAGAAGCATCCGTAGCGGGGATCCGACGGATGAACTGGAGCTTCGCGAGCAACAGCAGCGCGGGCGGTAGCGTTACGCTTCCTTCCCGGGCCACGGAGAGGTCCTCGGCGAACGAGAAGCTGTGGCAAAATTGGAACTGGTCCGCGACGAGATCGATCGTGCCGAGGTCGATATCGTCGCCCTGCGAGCTCCCGAGATCGTGAAAGCGGTACCGTCGTCCCCCGCTCAGCGTATTGAACGTCCGGTCCCCGGGCATCTCGAAGAACAGGACCCGGCTCCCGTATCGACCGCCCGCTTCCTTGAGAAACGTCGTGACCTCCTTCACTTCGCGGTGTAGGCAGGCCAGATCGAGGTCGTGGAGAGCGCGCCGAAGGCCCGTCGCGGGATCGTTGGCGCTCGGACAGATGAGTCGGTGCGCCGCCCCGCCGAAGAGCGCCAGCCGCGGGGATCCGCCGAGCCGGAGCGCGTGGAGGAGGACGACCGCCCGAGCGATCTCGGGGTCGCCAACGTCGACAAAATCGCCCAATCCCAAGTCACGGCGAGCCGCCTCCGGCGCGATCGTCGAGCTCGGAGGGATCTCGGCCCGTACCTTCTGACGGGTGAAAGGGTCGATGATGACGTCGACGACTTCGCTCACGGTTGGGCCCGGAGAAGAAGGGCGGCTAAAAAGCGAGGCGTTGCGGGCCGATCAATCGGGAGGGAGCTCTTTCGCGATGAGGTCGATCGGCACGCCTCGGGCCCGCTGGATGGCCCATGAGATCGCGTAGATCACCAATCCGATGCCGAAGACGATCGGGAGGAACAGGAGGTCGTAGTAGCTGTAGGGTCCGGTCGGCTCGATGTAGGCGGCCGTCGAGGCCGCGTAGCTCACGAACCACGCGGCGATCCACGAGGCGACGCCTACGATCGTGAGCACGGGCACCGGGCCGACTCGGGCTCGCACGATGCGGGGCGCCTTGGCAAAGAGATCGCGCTTCAAGAAGGGGAAGAGGGCGCCGGCGAGGCAGACGATTCCGACTGCGAACCAGAACCCGAGGTTCGAGTAGCTGAGGTACGCGAAGACCGTGGAGTACACCCCGCCCCACAGCGCCACGAACGAGGCAATGCCGAGCAGAATCACGGCCACGTACGGAACTCCGTTACGGCTCACCCGCGTAAGGAAGGCCGGCAGGATCCGGTCGAACGACCACGCGAACAGGTTGCGCGTGGGGACGATGAAGTAGATGAGGGAGAAGCCGAAGAAGGTAAGCGCGATTCCAAAGGTCAGGAACGCGGCCTCGTAAGGGTTCGAAAGCAGGTAGGCAACGAGCAACAGCGGGGACGGCATCGTCGTCGGGACGGGCGATGCGAACCAAGCGTTCGCCGAGCCGATGACGAATGCGCGGCCGAAGGTGTTGTAGGTCGCCCAATAGAGGAGTGCGATCAGAGCGGCGAAGATGATGGGCGCTCCGAAGATCGCGAGCCCCTGGGTCCGAACAGGGTTGCCTCGCACCTCACCGCCGTAGTACGCGCTGTTGGCGTAGCCGATGAAGCTCAGCATCGTGTAGACGATGCCGAGAAACGTGCCGCTCACCGTGATGCCGATCGTCCCCGTCACGCTGCTAACGAGGGATTGGTAGGCACCCGTGCCCTGCACCGCGTTGTAGTGGGCCGCGAACGTGGACTGAGAAGTCGTCAGCAGGATGCCGATCATGATGATGAAGATGACCGCCGTAACGGCGAAAATCCCTACGGCGACCCGAAAGATCCACTTCGTCGGAAGGAGACTGATGAGGATGACGGAGAGTAGGAGGATTCCGCCGACGAGGAACTGATCGTTCGTGGACGTGACCAGGGTATTGGCCCACGCCATCGCAGGGCCTCCCCCGCCGGCGATCGTCCAGCTCGCGAAGAGCATGGGCAGTCCGTAGTAGGCGAAGTAGTAGGCAAAGTACCCAGCCCAAGTGATGAACACGACGGTGAAGACGAGGTTCGTCGCGAAGCCCACGCTGGGGTGGAAGATCCGTCCGACGAAGATGTAGTCCCCACCCGAGCGCGGCATGGCGCTCGCCAGCATCCAGTAGACGAAACCCACCCCGACGTTGATCAGGACCCCGATGCCGACGGTGGTGATGAGGTTCGCGTTGGGATAACCCGCCGATGCGAAGACGATCCAGAAGAAATTGACGACGATCCCCATCCCGACCAGGTTGGCGAGGAGTGCGGTTCGGGGCCCGACTGTGCAAACGAGGCCCGAGGATTGGCGGACATAGACGTCCTGCCGGGCGGTGACCTCTCTCGGAAGGTTGACTACAGCGGGCGGAGTCTCCATGCTTGGGACGGGTGCCACGATGTCTTCCCCAGCGGATTCGCGCCTCGGTCCGCGCGAAACTGTAGCACGGGTAATTCGGCGGTATATTTTAACCGTTTGAACCTGGGGACCGGGCCGACCTCGGCGGCGGTCGGGGACTCCCATCCGCGCGGCTCGCGACCGCGAACGCTCGTCCCGGAATCCTTCAAATCCCGGACGGCGTAGCGCTGGCGGGGCCGTTATGCGATGGGATACCCGCCTGATCCACGACGGTCAGAATCCGGACCCTCTTACCGGCGCGGTGAACGTCCCGGTCTATCAGACCTCGACGTACGCTCAGGCCGCTCCGGGACGTGGGAAGGGTTTCGTCTACTCCCGTACCGGGAATCCCACGAGGGCCGCTCTCGAACGGGTCTTGGGCCGGCTTGAGGCCGGGGTCGGAGCGCTCGCGTTCGGGTCGGGTCTCGCCGCGGCATCCGCGCTCTTCATGGCGTACCCGTCGGGGAGCCGAATCGTCGCCGGCGACGATCTCTACGCGGGGACCTTGCGGCTCCTCGACGTCGCGAGGAGCCACGGTGTCACCGTCGATCTCATCGACACGTCGAACCTCGCCAACGTGCGCGAGGCGTTCGAGCGGGGCCCGGCGGTCGACCTCCTCTACCTCGAGACGCCGACCAACCCCCTTCTCAAGATCACCGACCTTCGCGGAGCGATCGAGATCGCTCGGAAGCACCGGGCGAAGGTCGCCGTCGACAACACGTTCGCTTCTCCGATACTGCAGCGCCCGCTGGAGCTCGGCGCCGACGTCGTCCTCCACTCGACCACGAAGTACCTCGGAGGGCACAGCGATCTCATCGGAGGAGCGCTCGTGTTCCGCGATCGCCGGCAGCTCGAGCGATACCGCTGGTACCAGAACACCCAGGGAGGAGTGCCGGGGCCACTCGATTGTTTCCTCGTGCTGAGGGGAATCCGGACGATGGGACTGCGCGTCCGCGCCCACTGCGCCAACGCCCGGAAGGTGGCCCGCTTCCTCGACCGCCACCCCCGAGTGAAACGTACGCTCTACCCTGGACTCCGCTCGCACCCGGGCCACGCGGTCGCGCGACGTCAGATGGACGATTTCGGGGGGATGGTCTCCGCGGAGTTCAAGGGGGGCCTCTCCGAGGTCACGCGGATCGTCCGGCGTCTCAAGGTCTTCACGCTCGCCGAAAGCTTGGGCGGGGTGGAATCGCTCGTCAATCACCCGGCGCGAATGACGCACCGTTCGGTGCCGGCGGCGCGCCGCGAAGCCGTCGG
>JASHWY010000015.1 GCA_030043835.1 Thermoplasmata archaeon | reverse complement strand
GGGAAGATCTTCACGAAGGAACACCCGAACGTGAAGAAGGTCCTGAAGGCCCGCTAGCGACACCCCCGGCTCTCCCTGCGGGCCCTACATCCCGACCCATACCGCCGGGGTCCTTCGCAACGTAATCCCGCAGCGGCCTTTTTTGCCACGAAGCTTACTCGCGCCTGTAACACGGGTGAGAGTCGCCAACGCGCTCTGGGGTTGCTCCGTCACTGAAGTGCGTCGCTGGACGCTTCCATCTTCCTATGGGTCGATGACCTCGTCCACGACAGGGAATCAAGCCACGACCCAGATGGCTGGGAACCAAAGAACTAGCCTCGGCGAACGCTCCGACACGTCCCTCGGGCCCAAAACCTCTAAGCTCGCGAACCCCTCCGAGCTCGATGCGCCCTCCCACCGTCACGTTCCTGGGAGGCGTCCGGGAGATTGGAGGAAACAAGATCCTCGTCGAAGATGGGCCGGACCGGGTCCTGTTCGATTTCGGGCCCGCCTTCTCGCACCGGATCGAGGAGTACTACGTCGACTTCCTCCAGCCCCGCTCCACGAGCCTCGCCAAGGACCTTCTCGAGTTCGACCTCCTCCCACGGATGTCCGGCCTCTACGCGAAGGAGGCGCTCGGGGACGCCGACTTAGCGTATGCTCCCCCCGAGGTCCACGCGGTGTTCGTGAGCCACGCCCACGCCGACCACGTGGGTTACCTTCGAATCCTCGACCCCGAGATCCCGGTCCACGTCGGCGAGGGAACGAAAACGCTCCTCGACGCGATCGCGACGTCAACCGCGATGAAGTACGGGGACCACCCGTGGAGGGTGTTCCGGGACGCAACGCCCGTCCGCGTCGGCCGGATCGAGGTCGTTCCGTATCCCGTCGACCACTCGATCCCGTTCGCCTACGGGTTCCTCGTGCGAACGAGCGAGGGGACGCTCGCCTACACGGGGGACTTCCGCCACCACGGCCCGCGTGCCGCCGACACCCACCGGTTCTTCGCGGCCGTGGCGGATGAGGGGGTCAACGCCCTCGTCATCGAAGGGACCCGGGCGGGGCTCGACCGACGCCGCAATCTCACCGAAGACGGCGTTCGGACCGGCGTGGACCGACTCTTAGACGGCCACTCGGAACTGGCTCTTGCGTGCACGTACCCCCGCGACGTCGACCGGCTGACGACCCTTCACTCGGCCGCGCTCGCGGCCGGTAGGGAGCTCGTGGTCTCGGTGCGGACCGCCCATCTGCTCAGCCAGGTGGCCCCTCGCTTTCCGTCCGGCACGGTCCCGGTTCCCGGGTCGCCCGGGCTCCGCGTCTATGCGAGGCGGAAGCGGACAACGTACCTCTGGGAGCGTCCGCACCTCGATGGCGCCCTCACCGCGGAGGAGGTCCGCGCGCGGGGTCGGCAGTACCTGCTCGCTCTCGACCTCGCGCACTTCCCGGAGCTCATCGACCTACGACCTCCCCGAGGAAGCCCGTACATCCACTCCATGAGCGAGCCGTTCAGCGAGGACGACGTCTCGGAGCAGGTCATGCACAACTGGCTCCACCACTTTGGGCTCGTCTTCCACCAGATGCACGCGAGTGGCCACGCCTCGGCCGCCGAGCTCTTGAACCTCATCCGTTCGACCGGTGCCCGGACCGTCTACCCGATCCACACGGAGCACCCGGAGGCGTTTGCGCCGGCCGGGCCGACCGTCCGGTCGCCCGAGCTCGGCCGAACCTACCCGATCCCCGGAGCGTGAGCGCCGGAGTCGCTCGGGGCCGGGGTGCTCTCCCCAGGAACTAAGTTCCCCATCTCCTCTCGTACGCCGTGGAGCCCGACCGACTCGTGACGGGGGTCGCCTCCGTCGACCGGCTGCTCGGCGGAGGGCTCGAGACCGACTCGGTCACCGAGATCTACGGTGAGGGAGGGAGCGGGAAGACGCTCTTCTGCCTCGACGTGGCCGTCCGCGTCGCTCGCTCGGGGAAGTGGGTCTTCTACGTGGACACCGAAGGCGTGAGCGTCGATCGTCTCCACGCGATCGCAGGGAACGAGCTCGATCGGATCCTGAAGCGGTTCCTCCTCTCGAGCCCCAAAGAGCTCGATGAGCAGGGGCGGGCGGTCGCTACGGCGTGCGCGCTCGCCCGCGAGGGGAAGAGGCCCGTCGGCCTCATCGTGGTCGACTCGGCGACCATGTTCTACCGCCTCTCGCTCTCGAGCTCCGACGAGGATACCGCGCGCCAGTCCCTCGTCCTCGAGGTCGCCGACTTGGTCGCGACCGCGCTCGCCGTGCCCGTTCCCGTGCTCATCACGAACCAAGTCTGGCGCAGTGTCTCCGAAGGGACGCTAGAACCCCTCGGAGGCTCGTTCTTGAACCACGCCGCGAAGACGATCCTTAGGTTCGAACGGCTCCCCGGGCCCCGACGGCGGGTCGTCCTCGTGAAGCACCGATCGCTCCCCGAGGGCTCGGCCGAGTTCCGCATCACGTCGAGCGGGCTCGAAGGCTCCGGTTGAAATCGAGATAAGGAAGGAGCGTGCTGGGGATACCGTGCCCGAAGCGTCTCTCGAGGTCACCGACGTATCGACCCCCATCGGCGTGTTCCGCCTCGCGTACCAGGGCTCGACCGTTCGGGTCGTCGACCTCCTGGAGAACGGGGTCCGCCAGTCGGGGACCCCGGTCGGGGCAATGCGACGCAAGCCCCCCTACCCTCAAGGAAGCCCTCCCCGCCAGTTGCAGGAGTACTTCAAGGGGGAACGGACCCAGTTCGACCTCGACGTCGACCCGGACACGTCGTCGGCTTTCGACCGCAAGATCTGGAGCATCCTGCGGACCGTGCCCGCCGGCCGCACGGTCACCTACGGAGAGCTCGCCCGGCGCGCTGGATACTCAGGGGCGGCCCGCGCGGTCGGTGGAGCGATGGCCCGCAACCCGATCCCGATCGTGATTCCCTGTCACCGCGTCGTCGGGACGGGAGGGGCGATCACGGGGTTCGGGCTCGGACTCTGGCGCAAGCGCTGGCTCCTTGACCACGAGGGCTCCTGGCCGCTCCGCTATCGCTCGGCAGAAGGCCCCCGTCCTCGAGGGCAGCGGACCCTGGACGCGCTGCTCGCGCCGCCGAAACCCTCACCCACGAAGCGCGCGCCCTCGACGCGTCGTACTACTCCGTGATCCGGTTCGCCCGCTGAGCCTCCTCCTTCGGCCCGTGGGAACGCCGGTCCCCCGGTAGGATCTCTGTTAGCTACTACAGGTTGTAGTAAGATCGCGCGCTTAACCTACTACGGCGTGTAGCAGGTTCGTCGGCCCTAACCTACTACAGTCTGTAGTAAATGGACCCGCTCGGTGCCGTGGCCTAGCCCGAGTAGTAGGCCGCGTCGTACGGCTCGGGCTTCAATCCCCGCCGCTGACGGATCTCGGCCACAACCTTTGGCTGGAGATCGGTGGGAACGGCCTCGAAGCCGAGGGTCTCAGTCGCCCAGAGCACCTTGCCCGCGGTCGCGCTACGGATGTCCGAGGCGAACCCGAACATGTCGGCGACCGGGGACTTCGCCACGATCGTCTGAAGGTCGCCGACACTCGTCATGTCGAGGATCTCGCCGCGCCGTCGCTGGAGCTCCCGGGTCGCCCCCGCGAGCACCTCCTGGGGAACGTTGACCGTGACCTTCTGGAACGGCTCCAAGAGGAGGCGGCCCGCGAGGACCATCGCGCCGTAGATGCCCGAACGCGCCGCCGGGATCGTCTGGGCGGGACCGCGGTGGATCGAGTCCTCGTGGAGCTTCGCGTCGACGAGACGGACCTTGAGCCCGTAGACCCGCTCGTTCGCGAGCGGCCCCCGGTTCATCGCCTCCTTGAAGGCGTCCACGATCAAGTCCATCGTTTCGTAGAGGTACTGGATCCCCTTCGTGACGTCGAAGAGGATGTTGGTCCCTTCGACCGCGGTCAAGCCTCGCCCCTCGTCCCGCGGGATTCCGAGCGTCTCGAGCTTCGTGACGAGCGTCTTCGTGTCCTTGAACGACTTCCCCTGGGGGATCTCGCCGTCCTTGATCGCCTGGACGACGGCCGCGGGCAACGGCTCGACCTCGAAGTAGAACCGGTTGTGCTTGTTCGGCGATTTCCCCTCGAAGGGACCGCCCGCGTGCTCGACGGTCTCGCGGTAGACGACGATCGGCTTGCTCGCCTCGATCTCGACCTTGTAGTCGTTGACGATCCGGTACTGGGTGATC
>JASHWY010000139.1 GCA_030043835.1 Thermoplasmata archaeon | reverse complement strand
GCTCGATGAGATCGCCCGTTTGGCGGAGTCGGCGTCCCCGGAGCTCGCACTGCAAGCGAGGACCCGGGCCAAGGACCTCGAGCCGCGGAACGTGAAGAACCTGCTCGCGATGCGCGATGTCGCCTTCCGGCTCGATCGGGTCGACGACGCGCTCGCGGCGTGCCGGGCGGTCCTCGCGATCCAGCCCGACAATTTAGAAGCGATGCGCGGGATCGCCGAGCTCGAGGTTGCCCGAGGCCACACCGACGCGGCGCTGGACGGGTATCGGGCGATCCTCTCGACCCATCCCCAGGCCTTGGGCGAGTTTCGGAAGGCCCTCGACGTCGCGCGCGAGGCGCAACGACCGGCAGCGATCCGCGAGTTCGCCGAGGCGGTCCTGGCGGAGGACCCCGCCGACGTCGGGGCTCAGGTCGAGCTCGCACGGAGCCTCTCGACCGAAGGCGACATCCCCGGCGCATTGAAGGTGTACGATGGCCTGCTCGCCGCGCATCCCGGCGAGCTCCCGTACCTTCTCGAGAAGAAGGACGTCGTCGCGAAGACGAACGACCCCGCCCAGCTCGCCCCGGTCCTCGACGACCTCTTTCGGCTCGACCCGACGCGCACCGACGTCGCGATCGAGCGGGGCAACCTCTACCTCGCTCTCGCCTACGAACGGAAAGAAGGCTCGGCGGAGCGCGACCAGGCGGCCCGCACGGCGCTCGTGGCCTACGAGCGCGCTTCGTCGGACCCTGAGGCCGCGAGCGCGAGCCTTCTGGGGATTGCCCGCGCGTCGCGCCTCGTCGACGATCGGCCGAGGGCCCTCCAGGCGTATGCCTCGTTCCTCATCCGCCCCGAGAACGTGACCCGCCACGACATCCTCAAGGAGCTCGGCCACACGCTGAGGGAGGCGGGGCGGTACTCCGAGGCGGCCGACGCGTACGATCGAGCGATCTCTTCCGGCCTCGAGGACCCCGACCTCTTCTGGGGCGCGGTCGAGGTCCTGGCCCACCTAAACCGTGAGGCTCGAGCGCTCCAGCTCGTCGATCTGCTCCTTCAGCGAGATCCGGAGAACGCGCTCTTTTTGAGGAAGAAGGGCCAGCTGCTCTTGACCTCCGGGAAGAAGACCGAGGCGCTCAAGGTTCTCCAGCAAGCCGTCCACGGCGCGCACGGCGATCCGCACGTCTACTTCGAGGTCGCGGAGGCGCTTCGGAGCCAGGGGGCATTCGTCGACGCGGTCGAGTACTATCGGCTCGGCCTCGAGCTCGACGCGAAGAGCCGGCACGGCCGGCTCGCGCTCGCCGAGACCCTACTCCTTGCGGGGCAGTACCCGGAGGTCGTCTCGATCGTCGACCCGCTCTTGAAAGAGGACCCGAACGACCTCGCGGCGTGGAAGGCCCGGGCCGATGCGTGGCGCGCGCTCGGCCGACCGTCGGAGGTCGCCTACTCGCTGCGGGCGATGCTGCTCCTCGACCCGCACAGCCCGGCGGCCCTCTTGGAAACGTACCGGCTTCGCCGCGACGCGGGCGAGATCAAGGAGGCGTACGAGGCGTTAGTCCAGCTCCTGTCGACCGAGGGGCCCGAGGCCAATGACGCCACCCTCTACCTCGAGAAGGGGGACCTCGCCGCGAGCCTCGGCCTCACGGACGACGCGAACCAGGCGTACGAGCGGGCCGCCCAGATCGACCCCGTCTATCGCGTCGAGATCGCGAGCCGACGGGCCCGACTGCGCTTGACCGCCGGTCGCCCCGACCTCGCCCTCGAGATGCTCGACGCGGGACTGAAGGCCGCTCCCGCAGGAACCGCGCCGAGCGTCACCGCGCTCCTCCTTCGCGCCGAGATCCTCGCGGGCCTCGAGCGCCCAGCCGACGCGCGGGCGGCGTACGAGGAGGTGCGGAAGCGAGAGCCGAGATCGCCGGTCGCGCTCGCCGGGGTCGCTCGGTCGCTCCTCGATGAGGGGCAGCACGCCCCCGCCGCCGAGTTCTTGAGGGACGCGATCCCACAGCTCCCTCCCCAGGAGTCGCTCTTCCTCCTCCTCGCCGAGGCGCAGAGCGGCCTCGGGCAGCTGGAGGCGGCAGCCGACGCGCTTCGCAAGGGCGTCGAGGTCCTCCCGAAGAGCGTCGACCTCTGGGTTCGCTTGGGCGAGATCGGCATCGCACGCCAGGCGTGGCCCGAGGCGGCGAGCGCATTCGCCCACGCGCTCGCACTCTCGCCCGCGAACGTCCCCGTCCTCCTACGCGCCGGGTTCGTCGCGGAACGCCTCGATCATCCGAACGAGGCGCTCGCGTTCTACGATCGCGCGAGCGAGGCCGACCCCGCCGACAAGCAGGCGTGGACGAGTCGCGGGCTCGCGCTCCTCGCGACGGGCCGCACGGCGGACGCCCAGGCCAGCTTCGACCGCGCGCTCGCCCTCGATTCCGACTTCCCCCCGGCGAAGGACGGGAAGAAGGTCGCGGTCCAGAAGACGCGAGACGGGGAGATCCAGAAGTACGGCCGCGAGGCGCTTCTTCTCGAGGCGAGGGTCAACCGGACGATTACGAAGAACGACCTGTTCGTTACGTTGCACGTTCCCTTTGAGTTCCTAGACCCGGTCCTCGCGGCGATCGGGCGACCGGCCAAGATCGACATCGACCGGTTGTCGCCGACCGAGATGCGCGACCTCGAGACCGCATCGTTCCACCTCGTGAGCGCAGCGCTCGAGCGAAGGCCCCCCGGGATCGAACGACGCGGGTTCACTCTTGCCGATGTGACGGTCCTCTCGCCGCCCAACACGTCGCTCGAAGAGATCCAGCGCCTCTTTGGGTACCTCAAAGCGGTGCTCGAGGCGGACCTACGGCCAGAGAACTTGAGGCTCACCCCGGACGTCGAGGAGCTCGCCCGCAAGGCGCTCCTCCAGCCCCCGGACCAGCGGACGCTCTTCCAACTGGTCCGCTCCCTCAAGGTCGGGATCTACAAGGCACGCGTGATCAAGGTCGTTGAGGAAGCGGGGTCGGCGGTCCACGCGCCCCTCCCCTCGATCGATCTCGGAGCGTACTCACCCGAGTTCCGGACCGAGGACGAAGGGACGGGAGGAGCCCTCCCTCCGGGGGCGGAGCCCGTCGTCGCGGAGGTCGGTCCTTCCCTCTCCGGTGCCGGCGGCACCCTCGCGCCTCCCGGCGTTTGGGCGCCGCCGGCCGCGGAGCCTGCCCCCGCGCCGACGCAGGAGGCGACCCCGCTCCCGGCGGCGCCGTCCGGGCCCCGGTGCGTCGGATGCGGCGGCATCTCCTCGGTCCACCACGCGTGCGGCGCTCCTCTCTGCCAGCATTGCATCGGACAGTTCCCGAACTGTCCCAAGTGCGGCCAGCCGATCTCGACCCTCACGATTCGCCCGGTCGAAGGGGTCGTGGTGAGTTCCCCGCGCGGGCGTCCTACGGCCCGCTCCGGGGGAGCGATCGGGAGCATCAAGAGCGTCTTCCAGCGCGGCAAAGGGGGTACCCGGTCCCAAACCGTGCCATCGAAGGGAGCCCCACCGGCGGTAGAGCCCGGGAAGGCTCCTGCGGGTCCGGCGGCAGCGTCGGCCAAGAAGGCCTCACCCAGTTCGGAGACGAGCGCGGTATCGTCCGCCGAGCCGGCCGCACCGAAGTCGGTCCCCGAACCTCCGGCACCTCCCGCCCCTCCG
>JASHWY010000138.1 GCA_030043835.1 Thermoplasmata archaeon | reverse complement strand
AACGCCGAAGGGAGGAGGATGGTCAACGCCGGCTGGTGGGTTCTCGTCCTGCTGCTCGGAATGTACGTCCTCAATTTCTTCACGGTCTACAACTCCTGGCCCTCCGTCGGCGGTCTCCTCACGGGGACGACGGGGTATATTCCGACACCGTGGGACACTCCGATCTTCGCGGTCTTCGCCGCCGCCATCTACGTCTGGGGTATCGTTACAGGCTACCGGACGAAGGACTTGGCGGAAGTCGAGGAGCTGATGACACGAACCGAAGACAGGGTCACGGGCGTCGAGACGGTGACTCCGGTCGCCGGAGCCGAGGTCGCACGCTAAACGTGAAACGGGGGCCGACCCCAGCTCCTCCACGGGTCCTGACTTCCGTTGCGCCGAGCCCCATCGGGCGCCGGTCGCGTGTGGGCCTACTTTCCCGGCCACCCTCGGCGTAGAGCGGCCGTTCGCGGAATGCCGGGGATCGAGGCACGACCGAGCTGCGGCGGTGCTGAGAGCGACCGGCCGATGCGATGCTGCGTGCCGTTCAGGAGGAGCTGTAGAGCCCCTTTCGACACTGGTCGCAGATCTCGGTATGGAAATCCGGGACGTATCGGGGATGCGATTCCTCTCCGCAACGAGCACAGCGGAATCGGAGCGTCGGTGACGGGTAGCCTGTGCCGTCGGGCAGAAGGTCCATCGTGAGCGGGATCTGGCTGGCCGGAAGGTTACCGGTCGACAGTTCGATGGCGTCGAGCAGCTGGCTGAACGAACGAACGAGGGTGCTCGCTTGCTGAACGGTCTCGTCCGTGTCGCTGACGACAACGCCCAGGGCGGCGGTCGTCCCGAGCGACGCGACCGTCGGCATCTCGTCCCGCCGCCCGGGTCGGAGGTCGGCGAGCGCCTGGAGCCAGCGTCGGCGCTCGGGGTCCCGCAGGACCTCCGCGGGCCTCGAGCGATACGCGTAGAATGCCCAGTGCCGGTCGAACTGGGGGTCCCCTGTCTGATAGCCGATGAGGTTCCTCTGGGCCCTCCTCTGCTTTTCGATGATCCGCTGGAGGTCGGGGCTCGTCCGGGAGAATATTCGGGGGCGACCCCCGATGTAGAGCCAGGGGGTCTCATAGTGGATCGCCCGCTCCGGATCGTCCCACCGGATCGCGGTCACGACGTTGACGAGCTGGTCCGGGGAAAAGAATGACGGTCGGTGGTAGATGATCTCCCAGAGACGCCCGTAGCCGGGGCCCACCAGCGGAGGGTCCTTAAACGGAGACTTGGTGCCGGCCGGCACGTTGGGCGAGAGCGTAGCGTCCCGAAACTCTCGGTTCGCCCGCAAGACGGCCGAACGGATTTTGGACCATTGCGGGTCCCGGTCTCGTTGGGTTCCAGCGAGATTGTAGGCCGACATCTCCCTGTTATCCGCTTCGGAAAGCAACTCTTCCCAGCACATGAGAGTCTCGGTCGGGTCGGTGGAGTCGGGCCGACACGCCGCATGATTCTTGGCGGGCTGTTGGTGCCGAACTCATCCGGGCATCAAGCGCTCAGCGGATCGGGCGCGGCCGGATCCGAATACGGCGCACGAGGTGCACCTGTCCACGCTCGCGCTGCTCCAGCTGTTTCATCGAGACGGGTGCGCCGTAGGTTCGAGCCGTGTCGAGGAGAGGGCCGACGGTGGTGGGGGTCAGGTTCCCGTAGATCGGGCTCGGGCCCTCGAAGAAGAGGTGCTGGTGGGACTCCGCGCTGCCCACGGGGTCCAAGGTCCGGTCATCGATGTCCAGTCGGAACTCAGGATTCTTCCACGCCCAGGACAGCGGTCGCCCCCAGCGGCGCTCGAAGGTCACCCCGGAAGCGTTTCCCCGAAGCCTCGTGACCGGGTTGAGCAGGCCCGATCTCAGGCTCACAACGATGACCGCTAGGCCCAGGACGACCAGGAGCAGCGCGATGAGATACTCGGGAGAAAAACCCGACGTAGCATGGGCGCCCACCTCGAACGTCCCGACGCCGACGAAGGCGAGGCCAAGGACGAGCCCGGTCCCGGCGACCCGGATCCTTCGACGGAAGAATTGCCGGGCTTCGTCCCGAAGGTCAAGGTTGCACTGGGTGACGGGGACCGGATGCGCCGCCGTGGTATCCGGCTCCGACATCGGCGGACAGAGAGCTTTCCCCGATATGAGTGGACGCCTCCCCTCGGAACTCCCGTCGCCCCGGCCGACGAGGGGGGACTTTAGAGTGCGTTCGTCGTCGGGCCACTCCGTGGCGGATGCGACGCCTCTTCGGCACCGGTCGTCTCGCAAGTTCGCCGCCCTCCTTGCCTACCACGGGCTTGTGGATCGAGTGGTCGAGCTGCCGGAATCGACGCGAACTGCAGCGGACGCGGCTCGTGCGGTCGGTTGCGACGTGCGTCAGATCGTGAAGTCGCTGGTCTTTCGAACGCAAGGGTCGGGCCACCCGGTGCTCGTGCTGGCCAGCGGAGCCCACCGCGTCGACGAGGAGTGGCTCACCCGCTACGTGGGAGAACCGCTCCTTCGGGCCGATCCGGAGTTCGTTCGCTCCGTCTCCGGGTTCGCGATCGGCGGGGTCCCTCCCGTGGGTCACCCCAACCCTCTTCGGGCGTTCATCGATTACGACCTCCTGGAGCTCCGCGAAGTGTGGGGAGCGGCAGGGCACCCGAACGCGATCTTCCGCCTCAGCTCGTCCGAGCTGCTGCGGATTACCCAGGGGCGCCCGGTTCCCGTCGTGCCCCTTACTCCGGAGCTCGACCTTTCGGGGCCTTGGATCTCGTTCGACTGTTATGGCACCCTCGTCGACTGGCGACGCGGATTCTCGGCCCTCATGAAACGGGTCCTCGGCCCCATCGCCGAGCGTGAGCTCGTCGGGCTCTTCCGGGCCTACCTCGTCGAGGAACAGGATCTGGAAGCGGGTCCGTATCGCTCCTATCGCGAGATCATGATCGAGGCGGTGGAGAAGGCTGCCGTTCGTATGGGTCGTTCCCTACCGCGGGACGAGGCGGCCCAGCTTCCCGAATCGGTACCCGACTGGCCGTTGTTCCCAGACACCCAGGCCGCGTTGAGCCGATTGCAGGCGCTCGGGTTCCGAACCGCCATCCTCTCCAACATCGACCGGGACCTCCTCGAGCGAACCGTGGCGAGCCACGCCCTCCCGGTCGACCTGACGGTGACGGCCGAGGAGGTCGGGTCGTACAAGCCAGCGCCCGCTCATTGGATCCGATTTTTGAAGGCGACCGGTACCTCTCCCGACGAGAGCCTGCATGTCGCTGGAGGCTACGAATACGACCTTCCATCGGCATCGATGCTGGGGTTCCGCACCGCGTACGTTCCCCGTTACGGCGAACCCGGGGGCCCCGCTGCTCAGGCGGTTGTCGCGGATCTGGCCGAGCTCGCGCGACGGATGGAGGGCCCTCACGACGCCCTCCGAAGCGGCTGAGCTCGTGCCGGTCGTAAGCTTGCCGAATCCGTTTCGCTCCAGGCCCGCAACGCCGGAGGCGAGATTCGAGAGGGAAGGGCAGGCCCGAGTCGGAGACCTTCTCTGAACAATGTTGAAATACCCGTACTGACGAGATAATCTCGTGACAGGCGCCCCTGGGCGCCGAGTCCGCTCCATGCGCTGGAACCGGGTGTTGCCGCCGCTTCTCGCTATCACGGCCGTTGCGGTGCTCCTCGCAAGCTCGGCCGCTATGGTCTCGGCCAAGCCCCAGCCCCCAGCTCACGTGCCAGCGATCGCGAGCGAGCCGGTCGCGGCGCCCCCGGTCTCCAACGAGCGATCCCACGTAATCGCTTCGGTCTCGCCGAGTCCGGCCTCGGTGGTCCTTCGAGCGGGCTGGCAGGGCCTGGATCACACCAGCTCCTGCCCGTCCGCGGGCACGTGTCTACCGGCCGACCCCGACCTCGCCACGGGCAACGACTACGTGGTCGAGGTGGCCAACTCCGCCTACCGTATCTGGCTCACGAACGGCACGCAGCTGCTCAACGCGAGCTTAGGATCGCTCTTCGGGACCGGCAACGACGTTCTCTCGGCACCTCAGATCCGTTACGACCCGACCACCCTCCGGTGGTTCGCATCGGTCTTGGATGTGACCCACAGTCAGATCTACTACGGAGCGAGCCTCTCGAGCGACCCGGAAGGCACATGGAAT
>JASHWY010000137.1 GCA_030043835.1 Thermoplasmata archaeon | reverse complement strand
CCCGTCCCTCGTGGAACTTAACGAGCTCGTCGACGAACCCCTGGACCCGGCCGAGCGCCTTATCGACGAGAGGGATATCGACCTCCTTGAGAACGACCTCGATTCCGTTGAGCGCCAGGACCTCCGCGATCGCGGCTCCCATCGTCCCGCCTCCGACCACGCCCGCCTTCGCGACCCGCATGCGACCCACCGGCCGGGGGACCGCGAGGGCGCTACTTAATGAACCCCGCTTGAGCCCAAGATTTAAGGAGCGGGCAAGGCTCGACTCCTTCGCGCGGGGATAGCCCAGCCCGGTAAGGCGCTGGATTGCTAATCCAGTGGTGGTTTCACCTCGGGGGTTCAAAGGAGCTTGGGGCGAGAAGGGCCCGAGCTCGGAGACTCCCCCTCCCCGCGTCCGGTCTGGGGCGTGGACGTGGGCTCGGTGCGGGCCCGATAGACCTCGCCGTCGCGTCGGACCGAGACCACGTCGCCCGCGGCCGGCACGGGCCCCTCGACGATCGCGATTAGCCGAACGTTCTGGGGCATCTCCACGAGAGCGATCCGGTGGGGCGCGTGCCATCCCTCGGCCGGGTACGCGACCTCGGTGGCCGCGAGCACGACGCCGAGGGAAGGTGAGAGGTAGGTGTTCACCTGGGTCGAGCCACAGCGCGGGCAGGCCCCTTCGTTCGGAAGGAACCGGGCGTGGCACGCCTCGCACCGGGAGAGCGCGAGGGGCTCCGAGGTGTCGGTCATGCGCCCGCGCGGCCCAGGATCGTGACGAAGTTGTTGGTCGCGATCCCGCTCATCGCCTGAGCGAGCCCGATCTTCGGAGGGCGGGCGATCGCGTGGTGGCCGGCCTCCCCGCGGAGCTGGAGCGCGATTTCGCCGACCTCGGCCAGGCCCGAGGCGGCGACCGGATGGCCCCGCCCGATGACGCCGCCGCTCGCGTTAACCGGGACGCGGCCGTCGCGCGCCATCGCTCCCGAAGCGAGCAGGCGGGGTCCCTCCCCGGGTGCGCAGAGACCGACGTCTTCGACGTGGATGAAAAGGAAGGGGGAGAAGGGGTCGTGAACCTCGGCCACCTCGATATCGCTCGGGCCACAGTGAGCGTTCTCGTACGCTCTCTTCGCCGCGAGACGCGTCGCCGCGAACGTCGTGAGGTCGTCGCGATCGACGAGCCGTACCGCGTCGAACCCGTGGCCGAGGCCGAGGACGGTCGCAGGGCCGCTCCCACGCTCGAGCACGAGCGCGGTCGCGCCGTCGGAGTTTGCGGAGCAGTGGAAGAGGCGGAGCGGGAGCGCGACCGGCCGGCTCGCGGCGACCTCTTCGGCGGTCACCGCCTTCTGAAAGTGGGCGGTGGGGTTGTCGACCGCCATCGCCCGGTCGTGGACCGACGCCACGTCGCAGATCGATACCGGATGGTGGTACCGTTGCAGGTAGCGCTGGGTGACCAGGGCTGCGAGCGATGGCATCGTTCCCCCCGCGGCGACCTCACTCGTATCGAGGGAGGCCGCGAGACCTCGCGTGATCACGGCCGAGGGCCGGTCGGTCATCTTCTCGACCGCGATCACGAGGGCGCGCTGGAATCGTCCCGACTCGAGGGCGATCGCCGCGCCGTGGAACGTCATGGCGCCGGTCCCGCTCGCCGAATCGAGCCGGAACCCCTGGGCGGACTCGAGGCCGAGACGGCTCGCGAGACGCGGAAGGAGGGCCTCGGGACCGTGGCGGCCGAGGGCCATCATCGACCCTGCAACGAGGAGATCGATCGGTCGCCGGCCGATCCCTTCGAGGGCCATCCCTGCGGCTTCAGCGGCGAGGTCGATCAATCCCTCGGGTCGCTTTCCGTAGCGGCCCATCCCCACGGAGACAACGTGGACGCTCATGCGCTCACCGGGAGCGGACGCTCTTCGAGAAAGTAGGCCTGTCGCAGGAACCGCGAAAGCGGCATCCCTTCCTCCCAACGAAGGATCCCGTGGCCCGCCGCGGTCGCGCTGACTTGAGGTAGGCGTCGGCAGATCATCCGAAGCACCCCGCGATCCGGAGGCGAGCCGGCCCGGAAAATGCGCCAGGGCTCCTCCTTCTGCCGTCCCACCCTGCGGTACGCATAGAGGACCATCAGTCCGACTCTCGAGACCTGGGACCGGTGCGCGGACAGCTGCGCTTCCGCCCGGCCGCTCGCCGCCGTAAACCGGATCACCGGCTCGGCCGACGCCTTCACTTCGAGCGGGAACGCGTAGTCGCGTCGAAGGGCCACGAGGTCGAACCCGAACGACCCCGCTCCGCGGATCACGAGATACGGGGCCTCGATGAGCCGCTCGAACTCGGCCTGGTCTTCGGAAGGGAGGGTTCTCGAGTACCGTCGGACGGCCGAAGGATTCCCTTCGAGGAGATATCGGAGTTCCCGTTCGTACGCGGATGCGCTGCGGCCCACCACGGTACCGAGGCCACGAAGGCCGACCAATATAAGGCGGTCGAGCGGTGGGGCCGCGTGGCCGTGGCCGCCTCGCTCGAGATCGTTGCGACGGACGTCCCGGTCGCCCGGGTCTTGGTGTCCCTCATCCTCGACGCGGACCGCCGCCGTACGCTTCGAGGCGTCGCGTCCGCCCCGGCCCGGTTCCGCCAGTCCGAGCTACGAACTCGCCTCCTTAGGGAGCGGGTCTTCGAGGACCCCAACCGGCTTCTGACCCGGCTCAAACGGCGCGGACTCTTGACCGAGCTCCCCGAAGGTCGAGGCGACAAGAGCTACCAGATCCCGTATCCCGAGGAGCTTCGCCATCTTCTCCTCGACGAGATCGAACGATCCGAGACGATCGAACCCTCGGCCCTCCAGCCCGTTCCCGACGAGGGTGCGGAGATCCGAGCGATGGACCAGGATTTCTTGAATCACCTAAGGGAGATCTTGAGGGACCGGCTTCCCGAGACGATCGCGTTTGGGAAGACGTTCGATGTGGAGAAGCTTGCTGCCTATCTCAGCGGACTCTTTGGCGACGCCCTCTACTTCGATTCGCTCATCTCGATCCTGCAGCAGTACGCGCTTTCCGACACTCCCCTCCTGGCCCCGACCGGCCGAACGACGGGGTCGACGGGGTTTCACCTCGCGCTGTTCGGGCCGCCCGGTACGGGGAAGACGTTCTCGATCGACGACCTCATCCGCGGGAACCCTCGGAGCGGCGTGCCGCCCCACGGGCTCCCGGGCCGCAACCGATACTGCGGGGGGATCACGCCGGTGCAGTTCCTTCGGGTCGGGGCCTCGTACACGGGACGCACGTTCAACTTCATCGTTCCGGAGTTCAATGATTGGTTCAAGTACCGCGGGATGGTCGAGCCGCTCAAGCTCGTCATGGAGCAGCGCGAAGTGAAGTGGGAGACGACCCTCGGCACCGTGGGTCCGTACACCTTCCGCTCGTTCTTCTCGGTCAACTACAATGTCCGAACGGCCGGGGCCGAGGACTACTGGACGACGATTGCGGACCCCAACTTCGCCGCCCTTGAGGATCGGATGCTACTTCGCTTCCACCCGATGACGCGCGAGCGGTTCCGGGCGGTCGAGTCGAGCGCCGAGCGACTCGAGCTCGGCGAGATGAGCTTCGACCTTGCGGGCCGCATCCGCGACCACTTGACGCTCGTCCACGCGATCGAGACGGGGCACCCTCTCGTCTCCGGAAAGTTCCGGCCCCGCCCGGTCCGCCTCGAGCGGGATCTCTACGACCGCTTGCGGGAGGTCTCCGAAAAGGCGCTCAAGACGACGAGCTTCCCCAAGTTCTCGCCGCGCCTCAAGTCGCGGTCGGTCCGCCTCGCCGCGGCCGCCGCGCTGCTCACGTACTTCCAAGAAC
>JASHWY010000136.1 GCA_030043835.1 Thermoplasmata archaeon | reverse complement strand
TCGGTGATGGCCGTGCCGCTGACTGTCAGCGTACCGGACGATGGGGAGGCGCTGTAGCCGGCGACCGACCCTACGGTGAAGGAGTAGGTCCCGTTCGGTTCGGAAAAGCTTAGGGAAGTCGAGTGCCCGGAGGTCATGGTCCCGGCGAGCGTGACCGACCATTCGGTTCCGCTCGGAAGACCCGTCTCGTTGAAGTAAACCGTAAAGGTCGCCGCGGGCGAGGAGCTCTTGCTCGTGCTGAGTTTTAAACCAGGGATGACCCCCGAGAGGAGGAGGGCCAGCAGGAGGACGACCACGATCACCACGGCGATGACCGCGTAGAGCCCCCGGCGGGACTTCTTGGGAGGAGGGGCCGGGCTCGTCAGCGACGGGGGCGGCCCCATGGGAGGGGGGCCTCCGGCAGCAGTGGTCGGGGTGCCCATTCCGCCGGGGAACCGTCGTTTCCCTACTTGATAGGTTCGATTTGCCTTCTTACCGAAGCTAGCTCGTTACAGCCGCGGGATCGGCCGCACCGGGGACGGTCGGACTGGCCGTGGTGCGACGGCGGAAGCGTTCCCGCCTCAGCTCTCGCAGGTCCCGCTCCAGGTCGCTCAGGTCCTGCGTGACGCGTCGGAGCCTCAACCGGGCGATCGTCTCGAGCGCAGCGATCTCGCGATCGAGCTGCTCGTCCGAGCCGCGAAACCGCGTCACGCCGCCGTCTCGCTGTCGATCTGGGCCTTCTGGAGCTTCGAGGAGAAGTCGACGAAGACGCTCTTGATCTCGGTGAACTCCTCGATCGCCGCGCTCCCGGCCTCCCGGCCCCCGTTGCCCGTGTTCTTGACGCCGCCGAACGGCAGCTGCACCTCCGCGCCGATGGTCGGCGCGTTGATGTAGGTGATGCCGGCCTCGAGGTCCGCGATCGCGCGGAACGCCCGGTTGACGTCTCGGGTGTAGATCGAGGAGGAGAGGCCGTAGTCAACGTCGTTCGCGACCCGGACCGCCTCCTCGTAGCCCTCCACGCGAATCACCGAGAGCACGGGCCCGAAGATCTCCTCGCGCGAGATGCGGGTGCCATGCGAAGTCTCGAAGACGGTCGGCTCGATGAAGTGGCCTCGGTCGTAGGGGCCGCCGGTGAGCTTCCGGCCTCCGTAGCGAAGCGTCGCTTCGCGCTGCCCAAGGGCGATGTATTCGAGGATCTTCCGCTCCTGGTCGGCGGAGGCGACCGGGCCCATGCCCGTCGCCGGGTCGAGCGGGTCCCCGACCGAGAAGTGGCCCAGCCGCTCGGTCAGCCGGCCGAGGAACTCGTCGTACACCTGGGTGTGGAGGATCAACCGGCTCGTCGCCGTGCAGCGCTGTCCGGCCGTTCCGAACGCCCCGAAGAGCACTCCGTCGAGCGCGAGGGAAAGGTCGGCGTCCTCCATCAGGATCACCGGGTTCTTTCCCCCGAGCTCGAGGTGGACCATCTTGAGGCCCTGCGCCCCCCGGACGTAGACGTCGCGACCGGTCTCCACCCCGCCGGTAAACGAGACGGCCCGCACCCGGGGGTCACCGACGAGCGCGTTCCCCACCACGCCGCCCGAGCCCGTCACGAAGTTGAGGACCCCCGGCGGGACGCCCGCCGCCTCGTAGAGCCTCACCACCTCGGCGCCGCACCGAGCGGTGTTCGAGGCAGGCTTGAAGACGACCGTGTTCCCCGCGATGAGCGCCGCCGCGATCTTCCAGTTCGGGATCGCCGTCGGGAAGTTCCACGGCGTGATGCAGACCACGACCCCCTTGGGTTGCCGTACCGTGAGACAGAACTTCGAGCGCAGCTCGCTCGGGACGGTCTCGCCGACGAGCCGGCGTCCCTCGCCCGCCATGTACTCGATGAAGTCGATTGATTCCTGGACGTCTCCCCGCCCTTCGCCGATGACCTTGCCCATCTCGCGGGTGACCGTGCGGCCGAGCTCCTCCTTCGCCTGCTTCATCCGCCGGGCGACCTCGAGCAGGATCTCGCCGCGTTTCGGTGCCGGGGTCTCCTTCCATCCGCGGAACGCCGTGCTGGCGGCGCGAACGGCGGCCGCGGCGTCCGCGGCCGTCCCCGCCACGAACGAACCGACCGCCTCCCCGGTCGCCGGATTGGTCGTCTGGTACCGCTGAGCTCCCGCGGGCGTGACCCAGCGCCCTTCGATGAACAGACCGAATTCCTCCGGCTGAGATGCCATGGTACTCGCTCCCGGGGGCGCCACGGCCGGCGGGGCTCAAAGCCGTACCCCCTCGAGCAGGGACAAAGATAATCGGCGGAGGACGTTCCGCCGGACGATGATCGATGTCGAGATCCTCCGCAACGCTCCCGAGAAGGTGGAGGAGAACCTCGCCCGTCGACGGAATCCAGAATACCTGCGGCTCCTCGTCGTCGCGCGGGAGAACGATACGGCCTGGCGCGCCGCGCTCCGCGAGGCGGACGCCCTGCGCCGCCGGCGCAACGAACTCAGCCAGCGCATCGCCGAAGCCCGGACGGCCGGCCGCGCGACGACGGAACTCGAGGCGACCGCGAAGGCGGTCCCGGAGGAGCTCAAACGCGTCGAGAGGCGGGAGGCCGAGCTGCGCGAGGCCCGGGACGCGGCCTTACGGCGGCTCCCGAACCTCCTCGACGACTCCGTTCCGTACGGAAAGGACGACTCGGACAACGTGGTCGTGGCGACCTGGGGTGAGCCGACCCCGGCCGAAGAGTGGCGGAAGCCGCACGGGGAGGCGCTGGAGGCGCTCGGCATGGTCGAGTTCGAACGCGCCCGCCGGGTGAGCGGCGCGGGCTTCTACTATCTCCGGGGAACGGTGGTCCTCCTCGACCTCGCGCTCCAGCGGATGGCCCTCGACCTCCTCCTCGAGCGGGGCTTCGAGCCCGCGATCCCCCCGTTCCTGCTTCGCCGGACGCCGTACGAGGGGGTCGTCGACCTCGCCGATTTTGAGAACGTGATGTACAAGATCGATGGGGACGACCTCTACCTCATCGCGACCGCCGAGCACCCGCTGGCCGCGCTGTATCAGGGGGAGATCCTCGACGAGCAGCGGCTCCCGATCCGCCTCGCCGGATTGAGCGCGTGCTTCCGCCAGGAGATCGGCGGCCATGGCGTCGACCAGAAGGGGATCTTTCGGGTCCACCAGTTCACGAAGGTCGAACAGTTCGTGTACTGTCGGCCGGAGGACTCGTCGAGGATGCACGAGGAGCTTCGGGCCAACGCGGAGGAGGTCTTCCGGCGGCTCCAGATCCCCTATCGGGTGGTCAACGTGTGCACGGGCGACGTAGGTACCATCGCCGCCAAGAAGTACGACCTCGAGGCCTGGTTCGCCCGGCAGCAAGCGTACCGAGAGGTGGTCAGTTGCTCGAATTGCACCGACTACCAAGCCCGCCGGCTCGGGATCCGCATGGGCAAGGCCGGCCGTCCCGGCAAGGTCGTTCCGCATACCCTCAACTCCACCGCGGTCGCCACCTCGCGGGCCGTGGCCGCGATCGTCGAACAGTACCAGCGCCCCGACGGGTCGGTCGAAGTCCCGAAGGTCCTGCGGCCCTACCTGGGCGGGTTGGACTCCCTCCGTGCGGGAGCGTCCCCGCCGTAGGCTCGGGCGAGCGGAGGTCCGGTCAATGACCTCGCGGAGCCCGAGGTCCCGGGGCCCGCCGGGTCGATCGCCATGAGCCGACAGCGCCTTCTGGAGGAGTTTTCACCGGGCGGCGTCGAGGAGGCGACGCTGGCCGTTCCCCCTGGCCGACCTCGCCCCCCGGGGCTGCCGGGAATTTGGAAGGTGACCGCCGGTAGGGTCGAACATCCGTTCCTCCGTGCGGGCGAGATTCGCGCGCTCCCGTTCCAACTCGACCTGGCTCGCGTGGGCCTCGGAGAAGACCTTCTCGTGGTGCTTCCGACCGGTCTCGGGAAGACCGTGATCGCCGCCCTGCTGGCCGCCGAGGTCCTCCGGGCGCGGGAGGGCAAGGTCGTCTTCCTCGCCCCGACGCGGCCGCTCGTGCACCAGCACGCCGACTCGTTCGCCCGGTGGCTCGTCCCGCTGCGGAGCGCCCGGTTCACGGGGACGGTCCGGCGGCCCGTCCGCGAGGGGACCTGGGAGACGGCGGACCTCGTCTTCGCCACGCCCGAGATCGTTCAGAACGACCTCGCGGCCGGCCGCTACCGTCTC
>JASHWY010000135.1 GCA_030043835.1 Thermoplasmata archaeon | reverse complement strand
GTTATGACGTCACCCTGACACGGTGAAGGTCGCCAGTTCGAATCTGGCCGCGCCCATGATTCACGACGGGCGCGGCCCGCGGGCGCGAACCATCGTTGGTCCTGGGAACGGATCCGGGAACCATCGAGGGTCGGACGACCTTGAGGACGGCGAGTGGTCCGAGGGGCGCGTGCCTCCGCTTTATACGATTCGCTACCGTCGCCCTCGACAGCGGGTCGGGAGGCCGGAAGATGAGTCCGGACGGGGGCGCGCATCGGTTGGCCGGAGCCGAGAAGTCCGTCCTCGACCGTCTCGAGGAGATGAACCGTGCCGCCGAGCTCGGCGGCGGGCAGGAGAAGATCGACGAGCAGCATCGGAAGGGAAAGAAAACCGCTCGCGAGCGCATCGCGATGCTCGTGGACGAGGGCTCGTTCGTGGAGATCGATCGGTTCGCGGTGGGCCACGTCCACATCGGAGAACCGGAGACGGCGAAGAGGCGCTACGGGGATGGGGTCGTCACCGGATATGGGACCGTCGACGGCCGGACCGTGTACCTCTTCGCGCACGACTTCACCGTCCAGGGAGGCTCCCTCGGCGTCGTCTTTGGGAGGAAGGTCGCGAAGGTGATGGACCTCGCGCTCAAGTCCGGAGCACCGATCGTCGGGCTCAGTGACTCGGGAGGGGCTCGCATCCAGGAGGGGGTTCAGAGCCTCGCCGCCTACAGCGAGATCTTCTTCCGCAACACCCTCGCGTCGGGCGTCATCCCCCAGATCTCCCTCATCCTCGGTCCGTGCGCGGGCGGCGCGGTCTACTCGCCCGCCATGACCGATGTGGTCATCATGAAGGAGGGAACGAGCTACATGTTCATCACCGGCCCGGACGTCGTAAAGGCGGCGCTGGGCCAGGAGGTGAGCTTCGAGGAGCTGGGAGGCGCCCGGGCGAACGCGGAGCTCAGCGGGGTGGCCCACCTCACGGCAGCGACGGAGGAGGAGTGCTTCGAGCTCACCCGAAAGCTGCTTTCGTTCCTCCCCTCCAACAATGCAGAGCTTCCACCCCGGGTCGAGTCGTCCGACGACCCGGATCGGACGGACGAAACCCTCGACTCGATCGTCCCGACCGATCCCAACAAGCCGTACGACATGAGGCAGATCGTCCGCTCCCTCCTCGATGACGGAGACTTTTTCGAGCTCCACGCCGCCTGGGCCCGGAACATCCTCGTCGGGTTCGGTCGACTCGCGGGCGCGACGGTGGGCATCGTCGCCAACCAGCCGGCGTATCTCGCCGGCGCTCTCGACTCGAACTCCTCCTCGAAGGCGGCGCGCTTCGTTCGATGGTGCGACGCGTTCCACATCCCAATCGTCACCCTCGTCGACGTCCCGGGCTACATGCCCGGGACCGACGAGGAGCACGGCGGGATCATCCGCCACGGTTCGAAGCTGCTCTTCGCCTACTGCGAGGCGACCGTGCCGAAGGTCACGGTGATCGTGCGGAAGGCCTACGGGGGGGCGTACTGCGCGATGGGCAGCAAGTACTCGAGAGCGGACCTCAACTTCGCCTGGCCATCGGCCGAGATCGCCGTCATGGGACCGGAGGGGGCCACCAAGATCGTGTACCGGAAGGAGCTCGAGAAGTCCCGCGACCCCTCGACGCTCGCACGGCTCGTCGCCGAGTACCGGGAGAAGCTCGCCAATCCATTCGTCGCGGCGGAGCGGGGGATCATCGACGCGGTGATCCGGCCCCAAGAGACCCGCCGGGAGCTCATTCGAGCGCTTTCCGCCCTCGCCAAAAAGAGCGAGCAGCGGCCCGGGAAGAAGCACGGGAACATCCAGCTCTAGCGGGTGCTACCTTTCTCCTCGAGAGGACAACAGCTTCGGTGGCCCCCCGGACGGTCAGGATGCACGAATTCCAGCGAGTCCTCATCGCGAACCGGGGGGAGATCGCGCTCCGTGTCCTCCGAGCCTTGAGGACCCTCGAGATCGAGTCGGTCGCCATCTACTCCGACGCCGACGCGTCGGCCCGGCCCACGATCGAAGCGGACCGCGCGTTCCGGATGCCCGGGGTGAGCCCGGCGGAGACCTACCTCAACGGCGCGCAGATCGTCGAGATCGCCCGCCGGAGCGACTGCGACGCGGTTCATCCCGGCTACGGGTTCCTTTCCGAGAACTCGGAGTTTGCCCGCCTCTGCCGCGAGAACTCCCTCACGTTCATCGGGCCCTCGCCGGAAGCGCTCGCGACGAGCGGCAACAAGCTCGCGTGCAAAAAGCTCGCCGAGGCGAGAGGCATCCCCGTCGTACCGTACACCCCCGACCCGCTTGAGGATGCGAACGAGGCGGCGCGCTTTGCCGAGGAGATTGGTTTCCCGGTACTGCTCAAAAGTGCGTTCGGGGGCGGAGGACGCGGCATCAAGGAGGTCTCGTCGCGCGACGACATCCGGGAAGCGTTCGAGTCGTCTCGACGGGAGGCGGAGAGCGCCTTCGGTCGATCGGCGGTGTTCGTGGAGAAGAAGCTCGTCCGCCCGAGGCACATCGAGGTCCAGATCCTAGCGAGCCAAGGCTCGGCCGAGGTCGTCCACCTGGGAGAACGCGAGTGCTCGATCCAGCGACGGTTCCAGAAGCTGGTCGAACTCTCCCCGTCCCCCGTCGTCGACGCAGAGACACGGGAACGGATCGCGCGGCACGCGATCACGCTCGCCAAGGCGGTCGAATACTCGAACGCCGGAACGATGGAGTTCCTGAGGGATTCCGACACCGGAGAGTTCTACTTTCTCGAAGTCAACGCGCGGCTCCAGGTTGAGCATCCGGTGACGGAGCTCGTGAACGGTATCGACCTCGTTGCGAGCCAGATCGAGGTGGCTCGTCACGGGAAACTTCCGTTCCGTCAGAAGGACGTGCGACCGAGCGGCGTCGCGATCGAGTGTCGGATCAACTCGGAGGACCCGCTCTCCGACTTCGTGCCGAACACGGGACGGATCGAGTACCTTCGGCTCCCCGCCGGTCCCGGGGTCCGAGTCGACACGGCGCTCTACGAAGGATTGGAGGTGACGCCCTACTACGACTCCCTTCTCGCGAAGCTCATCGCCTGGGGACCCTCGTTCGAGGAGGCCCGACGCAGGCAGCTCACGGCCCTCCACGAGTTCAAGCTCGTCGGCGTCACGACCACGATCCCGCTCCACCGAGAGGTCATGGTCACGCCCTCGTTCGTGCACGGCGAGCTCAGTACCTCCTTCCTCAGCGACAGTGGCGTCCTTAAGCGGGTCTCCGAGGAGGCGCAACGGTCGGACCCGGATCGGTTCGCCATCGCGGCGCTCATCCTCTCGAAGAATCAGTTCCGAGAGCCCACGAGCCCAAGACTCGGAGTCGCCACTGCGCCAAGGCCGCCGTCCTTCGAGCGCGGGGGGAGGTTCATCGATGGACTATGAGATCACGATAGGGGGACGGTCCGAGAAGGTCACCCTTTCACGCAGCGCAGGAGAACCGGAGCAGTACGAGTTCCAGGGCGCGGCGTGGGATCAGCCTCTCCGGGTGACCGTGGTCCGACGCGAACCTTCCCAGCTCGTTCTCTCGATCGCCGAGCGCATCTATTCGGTTCGACCGTTCCGACGGAGCCCGGGCGGCGCCGAGTTCCTCGTGAACGGCGAGTTGGTGAGCGCCGCACTCGTCGCGAAGGGAGGGCCCAAAGCCGCCGGTGCGGGGGTCGCGTCGGTCAACGAGCTCGTGGTCTCGCACTTCCCGGCGAAGGTCGTTCGGATCCTCGTTGCGAACGGCGCGCGGGTGAAGGCCGGCGAGACCCTGCTCATCCTCGAATCAATGAAGATGGAGACGCACGTCGACGCGCCGAGGGAGTGCACCGTGCTCGAGCTCTTCGTCGCCGAGGGCGAAATGGTCAATCGCGGCGCGAAGCTGACCCGCTTAGATTTCGGCTAGCCCCCGCGTAACGGTAGCCTCCGATCGTGTCGGAGACCCCCCGGCGTTCCAAACGACTCGAACGTCGTCCGCGAACCATCGCACCCTTGCGGCTGCACGGGTCGGCGAGGGAACAGGCCTCGGAACGGAACCTCGCGGAGGGTCCGCTGCGGCGTCACTCCCGAGAATCCCGGCGAAGTAAGGGAGCGAGTTCGCGGATGCGGAATTCGAACTGTCCCTGATCACTTGGTCCGGACTACGGCGACTCTCGGAGTTCTACCACCCGCAAGCCGGGACTCGACCTCCGCCCTATCGACCCACCGGTAGTTCGACCCCTTCCGGACTTTGACCTTGTCGTGTTCGGATCGAATGTGGTCGTCTAGGGGGTGCTGGTGCACCAAACCGGTGTACACGTCGTCTTCGTAGATGCGGTCACAAAACGGGCACTCTGTATAGTCGGTCATATGAATAAGATATGATACGATATTATATAAGATAAGCGGCGGTGCGACCCGAGCCCTCCCGCACCCACGGACCCGCGGGGCAGCGTGGGACGGATCCTCCGGGACAGGTCGGGCACGCTCGATCGCACGGCGTTCGAGATTCTCGTTTACCGATACGACGACGCCGGAACGTTCGAAAAGGAAGATCGCTCGATTGCGGATGACCCCGACTACGGCAGGGTGGCCTCCCAGATGCCCTACCGCGAGGGAACCATCGTCTACGGGTTGTTCCGCGAGGCGTAGTCCGAGGGCGCCAGCCCAAAACTTGGGCAGAGCGCCGACCGGAATCTGTTGACGGGACCGGCAGGCGCGTCCGGTGACGGACCGCGATGAGCGCGTCACAACGGGCGCGATTCGAGTCCCGGAGGCGACCGCTCAGGGAGCGAGATCGGCAAGAAGGTACTCGGGTAGGGGAATCTTAGCGCGATCGATGACGGCTCGGCTTGCCGGGCGCCAGGACGACTCCAACGAACCGCACGGTTTCCCCTCGGTCGTCGCGGTCGTCGCCCGTATCGCGAGACGCTCGGGTTCTTTCTGGATGATGCGGGCCCGGGCGACGTGGGAGATTCCGACCCGGGGCAGCCGATCCGCCGAGTAGGTGGCCGGACCCACCATCACCCACAGCTTGCCCGAAAGCGTCAGAGCGGCCCAGTACGACACTTCGGTCAACACCATGAAGTGCAATCCGTGATGGAAAAGCGTCGGCCAGCCGACCTCGTCCGGCTT
>JASHWY010000134.1 GCA_030043835.1 Thermoplasmata archaeon | reverse complement strand
CCTCGGCCAGCTCGAAGAGGCCGAACGCGACAACGAACAGGCCGGACGTCTCATGGAGCAGCTCACGGACGACCTCGGCCTCGAGCTCGTCGAGGTGAACCGCGGTCAGATCGACGAGAAGCGGGGACAGTGGGAGGACGCCGAGCGCGCCTACGAGCGCGCGGCGGACATGTGCCGGCGTTTTCACCTACCGGCCGACGAGGCGGAGGTCGAGTTCCACTTGGCCCGTCTTCGGTTCAAGACCCGCGACGTAGAGGGGGCACGGCGGGCCCTGGGGCTCGCGGCCAACTTGGGACTCACGGAACTTAAGCCAACCTTTGCCGCCCCCTTCGACGAACTCAAGCGACAACTCGACCGCGCGACCCCCGACGACGCCACCGGTTCTGCGAATGTCGCGCACGCCACCGATCCCCGCGGCGGGCGGGGCGGATAAGCCCGACCGGAGGGGGTGGTAGTCGTGGCGACCGGGTGGAAAACGCAACGAGGAACAGCCCCTCCCATCTTCGGACGGGACGAGATCGTTCGGGAGGCACGCCGGCTCCTCGACGAGGCGGCCCAAGGCAAGGGTCAATGCCTCCTCTTGAGCGGCCCCGTGGGCATCGGTAAGAGCCGGGTCCTACACTCCCTCGCCGACGAGGCACGCTCGCGCGGGTTCGAGGTGCTGTACGGGAGAGCGCTCCCAGCGGAACTCCCGGCGCCGTTCACCCTGGTCCGGGACCTCCTTCGTTCCTCCGAGTCGAAGGGACCGCTCGAGCCCCGGGCGGCGTCGGGCGAAGATGCCCTCCCGATATTCCTGGCCCCGTTCGCGGCTGGGAAAGCGGTCCGGGAGCACGCCGACGCGCTGCCCGACACCCCGACCCCGGTGGCCGCCCCGTTGGGAGGGCTTCTCACGCCCCTCTTCGACGACGCGACCGAGGACCTAACGACGCGCCGTGAGGAGCTCTTCGGGCGCTTGGTCGAGTATTTCGTCACCCTCTCGCACGCACGACCGCTCTTGATCGCGATCGACGATCTTCCGTTCGCGGACGCCTCCTCGCTCGACTTTTGGGAGCGGTTCGCGCCGAAGCTCGCGAACGAACCGCTCGCCTTCGTCGCGACGGTCCTCCCGGCTGCGGAGCTTCCGGCGCGGACCCGGGACGCCATCCAGACCCTCGCGTCCGAGCCCACGGTTCGGCTCCTTACCCTCCGCCCGATGAGCGTTCCGGAGCTGGGTGAGTTCGTTCGCTTCATACTCGGGGGCCAGGAACCGGACCCCGACGACGTGCTCCGCTGGCACGCTCAGACGGAGGGAAATCCCCTCTTCGTCGAGCAGCTGGTGCGGGCCTCCCTCGGGAGAGCGCGGCCGACGGGTGGTCCCGACGAAGCGACCGCCCACGATGTGACCGAGGTCCTGGTCGCACGGAGCAAGGCGCTCGGCGAGGCCGACCGGCGCATGCTCACGTACGCCGCAATCTTGGGAAGGGAGTTCGAGTTCTCGAAGCTCGTGGCGGTCGCCGGTCTCGGGGAGGAGCGGGTGACCGAAAGCCTCGATCGGCTGGTCCAGGATGGGCTCGTGCGCGAGAAGGGCGGAGAGGTGTACGAGTTCGCCACCGAGGAGGTCCGCCTCCGCCTCTACGGAGAGCTCACCGAAACGCGCCGCCGGCTCCTCCACCGCAAGGCCGGGAGGGGTCTCGAGGCGGCCGGCGGGGCGAGCGACTCGGAGCTCGCGCGTCAGTTCTATCTCGGCCGGGACGACGCGAAGGCGGTCGAGTACAACACGCGGGCGGCTCAGAGCGCCGCCCGAGCGTTCGCGTTCGAGACCGCAGTATCCCACGTCGCCCGAGCGCTCGAGGCCCAACGTCGGAGGCCCGAGCCCGACCCGCGGGTCGAGCTGCGCCTCTTGAGCGAGGAGGGGCGGCTCCTCGAGGAGTTGGGAGATCTCCGGCGCGCCGAGGAGGCCCTCCAGGAGGCCGTCGAGCTCGCGCGCTCCAAACCGGGGCTCAACTTGGAGCTCGGCGAGGCCCTCCTCGGTCTCGCCTCGACGAGGACCAACCGGGCCGAGTACGTCGCGGCGGCGACGCTCGCGACCGAGGCGGCCCAGCTCCTCGACAAGGTCGGGACCCCTCGCGACCTCATGGCGGCCCACCGGGTCCAGGGAACGATCTCCTGGCGGATCGGGAACCTCGCCGACGCCGAGAAGCACCGACGGGAAGCGCTCGCGATCGCGGAGGTCGAAGGCAGCGCGCTCGAGAGGGGTCAGGCACTCGTCGACCTCGCGAACACGATCGTTCCGTTGGGCTCGGACACGCTCGATAACGCGCTCGCGCTCTACACCCGTGCCGCCGCCCTCTTCGCGACCGTCGAGCATCACGCGGCCCAGGCGAGGGTCCTCATGAACCGCGCCGTCCTCGAGTACAGCGCCGACCGGTTCGACGAGGCGTTCGCGGACCTAAAGCTCGCGATCGAAGCGGCCGAACGCTCGCGGTCGCCGATCTGGATCGGGTACTGCCACCTCAACCTGGCGCAGTGGAACGCCGAGCTGAACCGGCCCGAGCCCGCGCGCGCAGCGCTCGAACGTGCGATAGAGGTAGTGAGCCCGCCCGTCGATCGCCTCGCGGAGCAGCAGATCGCGATGACCCGGGGGATGATCGCCGAGGCGGAGGGGAGCCTCGACGCCGCGGAGACGCACTACCAGGAGGCGCTCGCTCAGGCGAGGTTGCTGGGAATGCCGGTCGAGGTATCGGAGATGCTGTTCCGGCTCGCCCATCTCGCGCACGTTCGCGGGGACGCCCCGGTGGCGCGACAGCGGCTCAAGGAGGCCCTCGCCGCCGGGCTCCGCGACCACCGTCCCGACTTCCTCCCCCGCTTGGCCGAGCTCGAGCGGGCGCTCGGGTCGACCTAACCTCTACGGTTAAGGCGACTCCCTGGCTGGTGCGCTCCGTGGCGGCAACGGGCACGCCGGGACGCACCGCGCCCGACGGATCCCCGTACCCCGACCGGGGCCGACCGGAGTTCGAACGCGACGTTCAGCGGATGTTCACCTACATCGTCGAGCGGTACGACTGGTTCGACCACGTCGCCTCGATGGGCAACGACTTTCTTTGGCGCCCCCGTGCGTTCTGGGACCTGGACCGGTTCCTCAACGGGCGACCGGTCGGACGGGCCCTTGACGTCGGGTGCGGCACCGGGGACCTCGCGATGCTGGCGGCACGGAGGTTCCCGTCGGCCAACGTCGTCGCCACCGACTTCACGGCCGCGATGCTCGCGAAGGCGGACCGCCGCACCCGGGGGCAGCCGGGACGCCCCCGGGTCTCCTTCGCCCGCGCGACCGCCTTGCGACTTCCGTTTCCGGACGCGACGTTCGACCTCGTCACGAACGCCTTCGTCGCCCGCAACCTCTCGGACCTAAGCGCGGCACTGCGCGAGATGCACCGAGTCCTTCGGCCGGGCGGAGTCCTCCTGACCCTAGAGATCACGGAGCCCGTCGGTTCGGCGTTCGGCGCGATCTTCCACGCCTACTTCGACCGGGTCGTACCGATGATGGGGGCGGCGGTCGCAAGCGCGGGCCCGTACCGCTACCTACCGGAGTCGCTTCGCACCCTTCCTTCCCGGGCGGAGTTCGTGACGCTCCTTCGAGCCTCCGGATTCCCTCGCGTCGAGGCTCGCCCGCAATCGCTCGGGATCGTCACGACCTTCCTGGCCGAAGCCGGTGCCTCGGCCGACCAAAGCCGTTAAACCCGCGGGAACCGCTCCTACCGACCGTGGCGGCCCCTCCTCCGTTCGATGCGTTCCGCTACGCTCACGCGCATCGCGGCGAGGTCGCCTGGCTCTGTCAGAACACGAACCATCTCGTGCCGCCCGAGGTGATCCGGGGCGCCGTCGAGACGGCGCTGCGCGAACGGCGGTACGAGGGGTACCCGCTCGCGAGTGGGGAGCCGGAGCTGCTCGAGCTCGTCGCCCGGGACTTCGGCCGCCCGGGGCTTGTCCCGTTCTTAACGTCGGGCGGGACCGAATCGCTCTACATGATTGCCCGGGCCCTGCTCTCCTCCGGGGACGAGGTCGTCGCCTCGGACCCGAGCTACCTCATCATCCACCGATTCATCGAGCTCGCCGGGGCCCGCACCGTCAACCTCGACATCTACCGGCCGCCCTTCCGCCTCACGGCCGAGCGCGTCGCCGAGGCGATCGGCCCCAAGACGAAGATGATCCTCCTCATCGACCCACTGAACCCGCTCGGTTCCGGCTATCCGCGGGAGGAGGTCCGGGCGATCGCCGAGCTCGCCCGCGACCACCGCCTAACCCTCCTCAACGACGTGACCTATCGAGACTTCTCGGAGGGTCACGCGCTCGCGGCCGAGTTCGCTCCCGAAGAAACGGTAACCGTCTGGTCGGTCTCGAAGAATTGCGGTCTCGCGGGCCTTCGGTTGGGCGGTCTCCTCGCGACGCCCGAGCGGGTCCAAACCGTCGCTCGCTACAACACGAACGACCTCGGTGTGAACATCTTCGCCCAGGTCGCTGCGACCGCGGCGCTTCGGACGAAGGCGTCCTGGATCGGAAAGGTCGTCGAGCAGACCCGAAAGAACGGGGCCCGGATCCGGGACGTGGTCGCTCGCGTACCGGGCACGACCCTTCCCGTCTACCCGTCGCGGGCCAATATGATGGTGATCGACATCGCGGCCACTGGCATCGATCCCGAGGCCCTTCAGCAGGAGCTCCTTAAGCGGCACGGCGTCTTCGTGCGCGCGGGCAACTACCTGTCGCCGACCCACGGGAGGGAGTTCGTCCGCGTTTCCTTCTCCAATCCCCCCTCCGACATCGACCGGTTCGAGGCTTCGTTCCCTACGGTGATGCGGAGCCTGCGCCCCGTTCCGGCGACCGCGCGATAGGCTCGGTGGGCCCGCCGAGGCCGACCCGCACGTCGACCACGACATGAATCCGACCCGGGCCGTACGGCTTCACCTCACGGGCCCCGGGCTCTCCGAGGGGGGTCCCTCCGGCCTCGCCGATCGCCTCCTTCGCCGCAGCGACCGCGCGAGCGGACGCGTCGCGGGCCTCCTCGACCGAGTGCACGTGGATCCAGCCGCCGGGCTTTAGAAGCCCCACGGCCCGAGGGATCCACGGGAGGCTGCTCGGCAGCACGCCGAGGAAGATCCGGTCCGCCTCGTGCGAGGGGAGGGGAACGGACCGATTATCTCCGAGGACCGGGACCACCCGGTCGCGGACCCCGTTCCGCTCCGCGTTCTCGGTCAAGTAACGGATCGCGAGGGGGTTCTTGTCGACGGCGAGGACTCGGCCCGCTCGCCCCGGGCCGGCGGCGGGGATCGCGAAGTACCCGATCCCGGCGAAGAGGTCGATCACGGTCTCCCCCGGGGTCACGAGCATGCCCGCGCGGCGTCGTTCGGTACGGTTTCCCGCTGCGAACATGATCTTCGCCGCGTCGAACCGCCAGCGGATCCCGTGCTCGACGACCTCGGTCTCGGTACCGTCACCGGCGATCCGCTCGACACGGGGAGTCCTCAGCTCTCCCTCGATCGGACCCGAACGCACGAGCACGGTCGCGACGCCAAGCTCCTGCCGCCACGCCGCGCCGAGCTCGGTCCAGTAGGGCCGCAGCTCCGAAGGTAGGCGCAGGATAAGGACCCGCCCGAGGCGTTGATAGCCGGCCGGCATCCGGTCGGCCGTTCGGTCCCCGGCGAGGGCTCGCAATCGCTCGCGGACCCGTTCGGCGGGAGGAAGGCGTTCGGGTCGCGCCACCGCCGTCGTGGGTCGGTCCCGGGGCCCGACCCCCTAGGCCGGCGCCCCCTCCGGGCCTTTCTCGAGGATCACCTCGAGGAACTGCTTGAGGTGGGCAATCAGGATCGGGTTGTCGGTGAATCCGCACGCGTCGAGGCCCGGCGCCGCGAGGAGCGCGTGCTCGCCGTCGGCGAGGACCTCGGTCGCCCGCAGGTTCTCCCGGGGCAGGTACTCGACCCCTTCGGGGACCCGCTGGAGCGGTGCCGAGACGAAGGTGACGTGGACCCCTCGCTTGACCGCATGCTGGATCTTCTTCCCGAGCTCGTCTCGGACGTCCGCGACCTGTGGGGTCGTCAGGATGAACGTGCGGGTCGACTGGTCGAGGAGCTCTCCCACTTTCGCGAGCACCTTCCCGCGGCCGGAGAGGAGGTAGACGAGCTGGGGCTCGCCGTGCTCGGCGACGACCCGGTGGAGGGCCGCAAGCTGCTCGAAGACCTCTTGGATCGCGGTCTTGAGCGTCTCGGCGACGTCGAGGGGAGGCGAGGGCCGGAAAAGGATCGGCTTGCCTCCCGTCGGCTGGGCGTACCCCTTCGCGGCGAGCGACTCCAAGACCTTGTAGGCGCTGGTGCGCGGGATCCCGGCGGCGGTCGCCAGGGTCGCCGCGTCGCCGACCCCGCGGGCGACGAGCGCGATGTACGCGCGAGCCTCGTACTGGGTCAAGCCGACCTTGCCGAGGACCTCGGCGGCGCGTCGGAACTCGTCCGAGGACTGGTTACCGAGCGAGACCGCCGCCTGCTCGAGCGTCGCCATACCTCACTCCGGCGCGGACGGTCGTGCCGGGACTTAACGGTGCGGTCGACCCCGCCGATCAGCGAACCGGCTCGGCGAGCTTCAAGAGGCCGTAGGAGCGAATCAAGTGGCGCGACGCCTTGAGGCCGCTCACCGGGAAGTTCTCGCGCGCCCGAAGCGTCTGGATTCCCCAGTAGGCGGACTCGGGCACTTCGCGCGTGCCGATCGAGTCCTGCTCGCGGCGCGAGGCGGCCATGACTCGCGGAGCCGAGCTTACGACAAAACGTTTAGGCTTACCTTGGGCCTCGGGGGTTTCCCCGGCTCCTCGGGGAGTCTCGCTGCATGGTCGACCCCATCGAGCTCACGTACGACATCGCTGGGAACGCTGTCTCCCTAGCCCTCCCGGGTACCCTCTGGGCGCTCTGGTTCCTCTTCGCGTTCGAGCACGATGCGTTCGCACGGAGCGTCGGATTCGGCCGGAAGACGTTCTGGCTCCTCTTGCCGGGCTCGCTGCTCGCCTCGCTCACCCTCCTCCCGCTCGCCCCCGTGACGGACGACTGGCTCGCGATCAGCTTCGCGGGAGCGGTGTTCCCCTTGTTCGTGGTCGCCCTCGCCTTCGAGAAGTTCGCCCCA
>JASHWY010000133.1 GCA_030043835.1 Thermoplasmata archaeon | reverse complement strand
TCGAAGGCGAACGAGTACGGCGGCGTCCCTCCCGTCGCCGAAGCGGCGATCAGCACGTCGCTCCCGACGGACGGCGACCGGCTCGAGACCGTCAGGGTGACGTTGAGCGGCCCGCCGTTGACGTTGACGACCACGGGCGGGGAGGCCGAAGTGTTCCCCGAGCTATCGACCACGAACGCTTGGGCGAGATAGACCCCTGCGCTCGAATAGACGTGGCTTGCGACGGCCCCGCTCACGAGGGTTGAGGTCCCGTCGCCGAAGTCGATCCCCTCGAGCGGGAACGCTCCGGTCCCGCCCGTCGCGAGGAGCGAGAAGGAGACGTTGAGCGGGGCGTCGCCGAAGCGCGGCGAGGCGTAGACGAAGGTAGAAGGTCCCCTAGCCGGGAAACCGGGTCCTCGCGATAGGTTGGTCACGAGGGCCGAGACGATCGGCGTGCCGATCCCCGTGACCGGATTCCACCCCGGTGCCGCCGAATACGCCCCGTTCGAGCCCGAGATCACCTCGTGAAAGTTGGTGGCGTACCCGGGCGACGCGAGGATCCGGTAGAGGCTCGGGTTGAGGAGGCCCAGGTCCCCGTGGGCGTCCTGGTCGGCGAGCGAGGCAATGCCGGCCCAGATCGGCGCGCCCACGCTCGTCCCGACCACCCCACCTTGCGATCCCTCGACGACGACGCCGACGGGGGTGTCCGCGTCCAGCGCGACGTCCGGGACCCCTCGCTTATCGGTCGGGTCCGAGATGCCGGCCTGCCACCACGGCTGAGGGGATGGCGCGAAGCCCCCGCCCGAGCCTCCCTGGTTGTAGCAACCGGGAGACGTTGCGCCGGTCGCGTTTCCAGGCCAAGCGACCTCGCCGACATACGTGCCGCCCGCCTCCACCGAGAGTATGGTCCCGCCGACCCCCGTAACGTACGGGTCCGAGGCCGGAAAGTTGGTCGAGATGCCCGAGGTCCCGTCGGCCGATCCGCAGTCGCCCGACGCCGCGAAGACGCTGATTCCTTCGCCTGCGGCGAGCTCGAGCACGGGGCCGAGGATCGCGTACGAGCCGTCCGAGGTTGCGTTACACGCCGACGAGCACGGGGCTTCGTAGGCGTTGAAGACGCCCTGGTCCGGCTCGCCCCAGCTCAACGAGAGAACGTCGACCTCGTCGGCGGCGACGAGCGCGTCGATCGCCTCGTAGAGGCCGGCGCCGGGGTTCGGGGAGAACGTCATGTCGAGCGTCGCCCCCGGGGCGGATGCCCGGGCCCACTCGAGGTCGAGCGCCTCCTCGAGCGACCAGGCGATGTTCGTGCCGCTCGCGTTGAGGTTCAGGTCGGTGGGAACGGGGTAGAGATAGTTCACGGTACCGACCGAGAGCCCGGTCGCGGCCGCGAACGAGGCGAGATCGGATGCGAGCTGAGTCTGGTTCTCTTCGGACGAGTACGCATCGACGATGCCGATCCGAACCCCCGCTCCATCGGTGCCGTTCGCGAGGAGGGGACTGATGTCGTACGCCGTGTCGATCTCGCAGGGAGCGAGGCCTCCCGGAAGAGCCGCGCAGCCGGCGGCGGGTACGACCTCGAGGTTGGTGTCGGGTAAAGCCGCCGGGACGAGCGGGGTCGCGTTCCCGAGCCCGAAGACCCCCGTCGTCTGGAGTGAGCTCGGGAGTTCGGCCGGCGTCGAATGGCTCACGAAGAGCCGTCCCGTAGCGGACCGATACTCTTGGAAGGAGGTCGCAAAGGCGCTCGCAAACCCTCCGGCCGGACCGCTGACGCTCACGAGAAGCCCGTCGGGGCTCGCGGTCGCGTGGAGCCCGTACTGAGCGAAGTAGCTCTCGGCGGCGGCAACCGAGGCGGGCGAGGCGCCAAACCGCTCATCGGCGACGGACGCCGTGAGGTAGTGACGGTACGTCGAGGTTCCCGGGACGGAGAGGGACGCGACGTACGCGGCCAACCCCGCCGCGTCAACGGAGGGGAGCCCGACCGCGACTTGGAGCGGTTGCGTAAAGGGCACGGCTCCGACCAAGGTCACACCCGAACCCGGTACGTAGGCCGGGGCGACGTCGACGGCCCGGGGAAGGGCGCCGGGGGAAACCACGGCCGCGGGTGAGATGGTGGACCCAGGTCCCGCCCGAGCGACGGTCGCCGGCGGGCCGCCCGAGGAGGGAGTCGGAGCGGACAGGGTCGAGGCCCAGGCCGACGCGACGACGGCGAGGGCCACCGCCACCATCAACGATCCCTCGAGATGTGAGCGCACGGCGGACCCCCTACACCTTCTCACCCGACCACGCCATATCTGCCTTACCGCGGGACCGGCGGCGCGCGAAAGACCTCTTAACCCTGCACCGGCGTCCAAATCGGAGGTCTCGGAGGCTCCGTCTCGGTGCCTCGCACGCTCCCTGATGGCCCTGCGTCGCGCATCGGAGACGATGGACGAGCGGTCGCTGTTCGCCGAGTACCCCTTCCTTCCCGGGGCCGAAGCCCTTCTCGGCGAGGAGTCGGTTTCGGTTCGCCACCTTCTGGAAGACCCCGTGTACGAGCGGGCCCGCGTCATCGGCCGGGCGCGCGTGCTGGCCTCGGTCGACGACCCGCGAGGGGTCCGGGACGTCGCGGAGCTCTCCCAAGCCCACGCCGACGTCCGGTTCCTTTCGTTCCTCTTCGCCCGGCTGGTCCTCTCCGTCGCCCCCTCGCCGGCGTCGCTTCGACGGTGGGCGGTGGCGGAGGCGAAGCGAAGCCACGCCCGGCTCGCCGCGGCGCCCGTCGACGAGCTCGTGGAGGTCGCGCGCCGGCTCGGCTACGTCCTTGAACCGCGGGCCGGCTCGGTCACGATGTCCCTCTCCGACTACCTCAAGCTCGCGGTCCCGATCCGGGAAGGCGAGTTCCGGCTCGCCCGCCAGGAGCTCCGCCGCGGAGAGGTCGCGCTCGACCCGGTCCGAGCGGCCCGGCTCCTCCAGGAGGCGGTGAGGATCCGACTCTCGGCGCCGGTCCCGGTGCACGCCGACGTCGTTCGGCTCGCGCGCGAGCGGGAGGCCGACCTTCTCGCCGAAGTGGCGCGTCGTACCCCACTTCCGGTCGCGCGGACGGGGGTGCCCGGGCAGGCGCTGCATCCGGAGTGGTTCCCGCCGTGCATCCGGAAGATGCAACGGTCGCTCCAGGCCGGCGAGAACCTCTCGCACGCGGGACGGTTCGCCCTCGCCGCGTTCCTCCACCGTGTCGGCGCCGATTTCGAGACGATCGTCGACGCGTACCGGGGGGCGCCGGATTTCGACGAGTCGATCACCCGCTACCAGGTCGAGCACATCACGCTGCGCGACCAAGGGATGGGCTACGCCGTCCCCGAGTGCGACACGCTCCGGAGCCACGGCCTCTGCGCTCGGGAGGGCGACCCGACGGCCACCCACGAGATCGACCGGGCCTCGGATCCCCGCTGCTTCGACCCCAAGTTGCGCCACCCGCTCCAATACTACCGGTGGCGGGGAGGTCAGGAGGTGGCCCGCGGCGACGAGCCTCCCAGCGAAGGGCCTACGACGGCGGGAGCGCCCGGTGGACCCGAAGGGCGCGCGCGAGGGCCGTCCACTGGCTCGCGATGACGACGTAGAGGAACGCGACGTCGAGGACGGTGAAGGTGACCCCGCCGACGTGGAAGCGGGACCACGGCGCAGAAGGGGCCCATGGCCACGGGAGCGAAAGGTCGAACTCGATGAAGGTCGCGAGGGTGAGGACGATCACCCGGTCGGCGCGCGTGAGGAGGCCGCCGTAGAGCCTCCCCTGCCCGACCGCCTGGGCCTGGGTCCCCATGTAGCTCGCGAGCAGGAGGCTCGCGAGCGCGAGCAGCGCGAGGACGGGGTTCGCGAACCCGGAGACCGCGATTCCGACCACGATCACAAAGTCGGCGTACCGGTCGAGCACGTGGTCGAGGAAATCGCCGCGAACGCTCTCCCGGTGCGTCGAGCGTGCGACCGCCCCGTCCAGCACGTCGAAGAGCCCGGTGAGGAAGATGAGCGCCGCGACCACGAGGAAGAGGAGCGGGGTCGTGACGCGGACGAGCGCCGCAATCCCGGCGGCCGCGGCGGCGCAACCGAACCCGAGCCAGCTCACTCGGTCCGGCCGCCAGGTAAGGAACGGCCGCGCGAGCCGCGCGACGTACGGGGCGACTCGGGCGCGGTACCGCTCGAGCACCATCGGGGTCCCTACGACGGCCGGTCCAAAAGATGCTCGGTCACGCTGGGGTCCTTCAGCCAGTCGACGGACCCGTACTGAGGCCGCCCTCGGCGGCGCAGCCGGCGCAGGACCTCGTTCGCCACGTCCTTCACCGTCCGGTCGGTCGTGTCGATCTCCCAGACCCGCCGTCCGGGACGGACGGCCTCCATCAGCACCACGTCAGTCGCCTCAGCGACCGCGTTCTCCCGTCGATCGCGAGCGGACCCGCGGCGCGCGCGCCGAAGTCGCCGCTCGAGGTCGACGGGGTGGCAGCGGAGGACGACGACGTCCCGGACCGGCAGGAGGTGAGCGAGGTGACCGACGAGGAGATCCACCCTCGGCCGTGAGGCTCTCAGCCGCGCGCGCAGCCGGGGTAGGTCGACCTCGACCGTGGCCCCTCTACGGCGACCTGCTCCCTCCGTAAGCGCGAGGTCGCCGACCTCGAGCCACGAGCATCGGGAGGCGAGACGGCGAGCGACCGCGCTCTTTCCCGTGCCGGGGGTTCCCGTGAGCGCCGCCGTCGGGGGATTTCGTCGGCGAGGACGACGCTTCGGGAGCGAGCCCATCGGTGAGCCACCGTTACACGAAGCGTAGGGAAGGGAAGGTACGCCGCCACCGGAGGACCTCGGAGGCGACGTGCTCGCCGCGGATCCCTCCTCGAACGAGAAGGTCGGCGAGGCGGGGCATGTCGCTCGGGGTGAGGCCGAGCCGGGCGGCCTCCGCGGTCCCGATCCGTCCCACGAGGTCGATCAGCAGCCGCTCCTTTTCGAGCCGCCGCGCGAGCGCTGCCGGGCCCACGCGGGCGGTAGCGCGAAGCCGCTTCGAGTCGAGGTGGAGCTGGTGCGAGGCCGAGAACCCTTGAGCCGTCGCGACCAACGGCACCCCAAGGTCGTTCAGGGCTCGGCCGAGGGCCTTCGAGTTCGCGACGGTGGTCCGAGCGTACTCC
>JASHWY010000132.1 GCA_030043835.1 Thermoplasmata archaeon | reverse complement strand
GCGATGGACTCCGTCGCATGAAACCCGTCGTGTGGCCCGTTGACGGACCCGGTCCTTTAATACCATAGGCCCTCGAGACGGGCCGCGAAAGGACGTGCGTTGATGGGTCCGGCCGTGTGCCGGCAGAATGTCCGATCTCCGGGTCGGACGCTGGGTTCGGTGGTGGGTGAGAGTCTACCCTCCGGTCAGCGGACGGTAGCGAGGTCCTCCCAGAGCATCCGTTGGTCGTCTCGGTCCCGGATTCGTTGGCCGATGCGCCGGGCCTCGCGCAGATACCGGTCCCGGTCCTTCGGTCGGTGAGCGAGGGCCTCGGCGCGAGCGAGGGCTTCGTAGGCGTACGCGACGTAGAAGCGTGCGAGATGGGCTCGACGCGCGATGTCGAGCGCGCGTCGCGCGTGGTAGAGCGCCGGCTCGGGTCTCCCGAGGACCGAGTAGACTCGAGAGAGCTGCCACTCGGCGATGGAGAAGTTCACGGGCCGGCCCGCTTGTCCCCAGTGGTAGCGAGACGCGTGCGCCGCATGGAGCATCTCCTCGTCTTCCTCCGGGGTTCGCCGCTCGCGGTCCAAAAGAGCCCAGGTATGGTTGAACAGGTAGGCACCGATCTTTCGATGCTGGACGGTACTGAGCGGATCGGTCTTTCGCTGCACGGCCCGCGAATCGCCTACGGGGGTAAGCCGCTTTGCTTTCGGGGGAGGTTAGGACCGTGTCTCAACGGCGTCCGATAAGTTCCTCTCGAACGTCGCTACGGTGGCTCCGTTCGCCGGAGGAGAGCGTAGACACAATCCGGTGGTCATGCGCCGAGGCTGAGACGGAATCCACCCGATCCAAGGAGCGCCCCGGTGAGTAGACTCCCGGGCCTCAGGAGATGACGCCCTCTCCCTCGGTCGTCTCCCTTCTTATGTCGGTACGCCGTCCGGCGCGTCGAGGATCGACATGGTCGAGAGAGTGACCGAAGTCGTTGGGACCCACCGAGAGAGCTTCGCGCGTGCCGTTCAGAACGCCGTGACCACCGCCTCGAAGACCGTGCGCGGGCTCAAGTGGTTCCGCGTCGCCGAGCTCGAAGGTTCGATCGACGATGGTAAGGTGACCGAGTATCGTGCGCTCGTCCGCATCTACTTTGACTACGAGGAGAAAGGCCACGGGTAAGGAGGACCGTTGACAAGGCCCCACCGCCGGCGTCGCGAGGGCGCTCGACGCGGAAGCTCCGCGACCCACCGGGCCCAGTGGCGCGCGACCTACGAGAGGAGTCGATACTCGGACCTCCCCTGGTTCGCCCCGGGCCCCAGCTCCCAGGTGCGCGAGGCCGTAAGGACCCGGTTCTGGCCCAAAGGGGGGGCCGTTCTTGACGTGGGGTGCGGCGCAGGATCCAACGTTCTCTTCCTCGCCCGCTCCGGCTTCGAGGCGCACGGCATCGACCTCTCGCCGGGCGCGGTGCGCGCGGCCCGCGACCGAGCGTCCCGGTCCCGGCTCACCGTCGACGTCCAGGAAGGGGACGCCCTCGCGATGCCGTTTCCCACCGCGCGCTTCGACGGGGTCATGGACAACGGCTGCTTTCACACCCTCCCGCTCGTCCGCCGACGGGATTACGCGGCCGAGGTCGCCCGGGTCCTACGGCCCGGAGGCGGCTTTCTTCTCTCGTGGGTCGCACGGGAGCACACCCCCACTCACGGACCCCGCCACCGACCCTCGCTCGAGGAGGTGACCGACGCGTTCGAGTCGCGTTTCCTATTCTCGAGAACTCAATTCGTCTCCTTCTCCGAGCGGGACGGTCCGTCGGTGTACGTCGCCTGGACGATCCGCCGGACCGCCCCGCAGCCCCCGCCCCGGTAGCCCACCCCCGTCGGGCCGCGGACGGCGTCGGTGCTCCTCAGTCGCCCTCGGCCGAGGGCGCCTCCTTCGACACCTCCGAGTACTTCGGCGGTTGCCCGCGCAGTACGGAGGGGATCAGCGCGAGCAGCATGAGCACGGCCGAGACGAAGAAGATCTCGTGGATCGCGTTCAGGAACCCCGACGCGACCCCGGGCGCGAGTCCCGACACGGTCCCCCCGACCAGGATCGCGTCGATCGCGCGGCGCGGCAGGACCGACGACATCACCACGAGAGCGATGCCGAGGCTGATCGTCGCTCCGCAGTTGAGGAACGTGGTCCCGATGCCCGATGCCACCCCGCGTCGAAGCGGGGGGACGGCGTTCATCATCGCCGCCCGGTTCGGCGCGGCAAAGAGTCCCATGCCGGCGCCCGCGAGGATGAGCGGAGGCGTGAGCTGGAGAATCGAGTCGGCAGGGCCGATCGTGGAAAGCCAGAGGAACCCCGTCGAGGAGATGACGAGGCCGAGGATGAGAAACCATCGCGGACCGTAGCGGTCCGACAGCCACCCGCTCACCGGGCCGAACGTCGCGAGCGACGCGGACACCGGAATGAGAAAGATCCCGGCGGTGAACGCGCTCAGGAACCGAGGCGGACCTTGAAGGTAGAAGACGAGAATGAACGTGAACGCGCCTCGCGCGAGCGCGTTCAAGAGCATCGCGGTCGCCGACGAGGTGAACTGACGATTGCCGAATAGGGAGAGGTCGAGCATCGGGAACCGGACCCGGGACTCGATCGCAACAAAAAGGGCTAGGAACGCGAACCCCGCGAGGACGAGGGCGATCGCAGGGACCGCCGAAACGTCCCCCAACGCGCCCAAGGTGATCCCGAGCAGGAGCAGGGTGAGCCCGAGGGCGAAGGCGAGGTTCCCGCCCCAGTCGATCGTCGCGCCGCTCTCCCGCCGGGCGATCTCGCGGAGGTCGGTGCGAGCCCGGATCGTCGCGAGGACGCCGATCGGCACGTTCACGAAGAAGACCCAGCGCCATCCGAG
>JASHWY010000131.1 GCA_030043835.1 Thermoplasmata archaeon | reverse complement strand
GCCCGCACGCCCGAACGGTGGGGAGTTCACCGCGAGGGTTCCCTTGGGGTCCCGCAAAGGTTGATACGTACGAGCCCTACCGCGCGCCGTGCACGCGGGCCACTACTCTCGCCATCTCGCCGAGCTGGTGGCGCGTCATGAGCCGTTCGCGGTCGCGACCGTGACGCGGACCGAAGGGTCAACCCTTGCGAAACCGGGGTTCAAGATCCTCATCACGGAGCAGGGCGAGATCGCGGCCGGAACGCTGGGCGGTGGATGCCCCGAAGGCCCAATCGTCGAGGCGGCGCTCGAAGGAATCCGCTCGGGGGAGCCGCGGGTGCTGAGGATCCATCTCGTCGACACCGAGAAGGCCGTCGAGGGCACGGTTCGGGAGGCGGACCCGAACGAGATCTGGGTTCAGACCAACTGCGGCGGGGTCCTCGAGGTCTACATCGAGCCGATGATGCCTGTCGAACGCCTCGTCCTGATCGGTCAGGGCGGTCGGGACGACGTCGAGACCGCCCTCGTCCACCTCGGTCGGCGGCTCGGGTTCGAGATCACGGTCGTGGACCCGACCCCGGTGCTCCCGGAACCTCCCGACCGCGTGATCCGGAACGGTCAGCTCGACCCGAAGGAGATCACGCTCCTCGCTCACGACTATGTGGTCGTTCTCACCAAGGGCGAACGCGACGTCGCGATCCTCGAGGCGCTCTCGCGAACGAAGGCCCGCTACGTCGGACTGCTCGCGAGCCGTCATCGGCTGAAGCAGGACCTGGACGAGCTCGGTCGACGCGGAGTCTCTTCGGAGTTCTTGAGCTCCCTGCACGCGCCGATCGGGATCGACATCGGGGCGAAGACCCCGGAGGAGCTCGCCGTGGCGATCCTCGCCGACGTGATCGCGACGAAGCACGGGAAGGACTCGGCGCACTCCTCGAGCGGTGCCCGCTCGGCCTCGACCGAGTCCGCGAAGCCCGGCCTCTGAACGAGGCCGAGCGGATACGGTCTACCGGGCGCCCTCGAGCCGGCGCCGAACGTTCTCGAAAAAGCTTCCCACCTTCTTCTCGACCGTCCCTTCGAACACCCGAGCCCCCAGACCCGCAAGGGTGCCCCGCAACACCACGTCGGCGCCCCAGGTAACCCGGGTAGCCTTTCCCTCCTCCGAGAAGGAGACCACGGAAGTGACGTCGAGACCGCTCCCCGGCCCTGAGGCGTGGGCTTCGACCCGGAACCGGCGAGGCGGCTCCCGATCGGTCACCGTGGCGCTTCCGCGGAACGTTCCTCGAATGAACCCGATCCCCGACTGAATCTCGAACCGGAAGTGGTCGTCGTCGACCACCTCCAGGGTGTGGGGGTCGTCGAGGGCGTCGAGGAGCCGTTGGGGGTTGAGGAAGAACTCCCAGACCTTGGTCGCGGGAGCTCGGACCACGACGTTCCCTTCCTGATGCACCCCGATACCCCCGAACCCGACCCCGCCGGCCCCGGAAACGGGAGCCGGCGACGCCGGCCGGAAGACCTTCCGCCATCAAAAGAACTAAGGGTCCCGTCCCCTTCTCGCCCTGGGCTGGGGTGTTCTCGTATGTTGCCGCGGCCGTTCGAGTACGTTAGTGCGCAGTCGGTGGGCGAAGCGATCTCTTTCTTGGCCCGGTACGGAAGGGACGCTAAGCTCCTCGCCGGTGGGCAGAGCTTGATCCCGCTCATGAAGCTTCGACTCGCCGCTCCGAAAGTCGTCGTCGACATCAACCGAGTGGCCGGCTTGGGCGGGATCCAGGACGACCGCGGCGGGTGGGTCATCGGAGCCCTCACGCGCCACCGCGAGATGGAGCGCGCGACCGCGATTCAGAAGGAGTTCCCGATCCTCGGCGACACCGCCGTTACCCTCGCCGACCCCCTCGTTCGGAATCAAGGCACGGTGGGCGGAGCCCTCGCCCACGCGGATCCGGCGTCGGACTGGGGGACGACGTTCCTCGCCCTGGGCGCCCAGCTCGAGCTCCAGGGCCCCAAGGGCCCCCGCCGCGTCCTCATCGACTCGTTCTTCCGCGATGCGTTCTTAACCGTGCTCGCCCCGAACGAGATCCTCACCAAGATCCATCTCGCCCATCCCGGGCCCCGTTCCGGTAGCGCGTACTCGAAGCTCAAGCGGAAGACCGGCGACTTCGCGACCGCGGCGACCGGCGTCGCTCTCACGCTCAACGAGCAGGGCGGCGTCTCGGGAGCGCGCATCGCGCTCGCGGCGGCCGGACCGACCCCGATCCGAGCGCCTAAGGCCGAGCAGGCGCTGATGGGCGATCGGCCCGATGTCGCCGCGGCCGCCCAGGCTGCGGCGCGAGCCGCCCGCCCTCCAAAGGACCTCCGCGGTGGCACGGACTACAAGACCGCCATGGTCGAAGTTCACACCTATCGGGCGATCGAACGCGCGCTCGAACGCGCTCGAGGGAGGAAGAGATGATGGCGAAATCCCCGAAGAGGACGCCGAGCCGGACGAAGGCGAGGACGGGGCCGATGGCGCGAGTGCCGATCCGCGTCAACGTGAACGGCCGATCGTACGAGCGGACGGTTCCCGCTCGTTTGCTGCTCGTAGACTTCCTGCGCGACGATCTTCGATTGACCGGTACGCACGTCGGATGCGACACGAGTCACTGTGGCGCGTGCACCGTGCTGGTGGACGGCCGTGGGATCAAGTCCTGCACGATGTTCGCGGCCCAGGTCGACGGGTCGAAGGTCGTTACGATCGAAGGGATCGCCCCGTGGGGGGAGCTCGGCCGG
>JASHWY010000130.1 GCA_030043835.1 Thermoplasmata archaeon | reverse complement strand
CGCTCGGCCCCGCTCGTCCGGGGGGAACGCATCGGTGATGATCGCAGCGGAGTTCGAGAAGAGAAAGCCAGCCCCGACCCCCTGGACGAGGCGTAGGAGGACGAGCTCGAGACCAGTCTGCGAGAACCCGCAGAGGAGGGAACCGACCGTGAAGATCGCGAACCCGATGACGTACAGCCGCACTCGGCCGAACATGTCGGAGAGCCGCCCGAAATTGAGGAGCACGACCGCCGTCAGGAGCGAGTAGCCGAGCAGGATCCACAGGAGGGTGGTCGGGGTGGTCTGGGGAAGCTGCCGCCCGATCGTCGGGAGCGCGATCAGCACGATGTTCGTGTCGATCGACGCCATCAGGGTCGCTACGGTCGTGTTCGAGAGGACCAGCCACTTGTACTGCATCGCTAGCCTCGCCGTGGGGTCCTAACGCCGCAGAATGGGCGCGTCCGTCCGTTACGGGGTCCGTTGGACGTGTCCATCACCCAGGGAGAGGGACCGGAGGCGGTGGGTTCGCGACATCGCCGTCACCCGCTGGGGAGAGTGTCGTTCGGACGTTATCCCCCCAGGACCGGAGGGTCGGAGTGGTAGGCAGCGATCTCGGACGAGAGTTTGTCGATGTATTGCCGAAACGTCCCGATCACGCTCCGAGCCGTGATGATCCCGAGCACCTCGTCCCCCGAGCGCACGATCATTCGACGGATCCCCTCTCGAGCCATCTCGCTCACGACCTCGTCGACCGGCGCGCCGGGGAGGCAGGAGTGGACCTTGGTCGTCGCGATCTCGCCGACGGAGATCTTGGAAGGGTCTGCTCCGGCCGCGAGGACCTTTTCGAGAAAGTCCCACTCCGTCACGATCCCTGCGAGGTGCGTAGCTCCCTCAAGGACGATCGCGTAGCCCTTTCGCCGCTCGACCATCGACCGAGCGCAGGTGAGCGCGTCCGTTTCGATGTCCACGCTGTGGACCGGGGTCTCCATAACGTCCTTCGCGAGCATCCCCATGAGACGAACGAACCGCTTGCGGGATATGAGGGTGCGGGAGTTCGCGGACGAGCGTGCGACCCGAGGGACCGCTCGCTGGGGCGCGCTTAGCGATAGATAGAAGCGGCGCGTCGATTCCCTACCGTGGCCGCGGGGGGCACGCCGATGGACGACCCGACGAGGCCAACGCTGGACACCGCCCTGTTGGCCGGCTTCACCTTTGCGTGTCGCCCGGATTGCGGCCTCTGCTGCTACGCGTCGCCCCGGGTGAACTCCGTCGAACGGGCGGCGATCCTTCGGATCGCGCCGGACGCTCCGATCGTCGGAAGCGGTCGCGACCGGTTCCTGGCCTCTCGCCCCGACGGAGGGGCGTGCTCCTTTCTCACGAGGACCCGGTGCAGAATTCACCCGGTCCGGCCCGGGCCCTGCCGCGAGTTTCCAGTCACGGTGCACGTGGGAGAACGGCTCCAGGCGACCGTCGTCCTCTCCTGCCCCGGCCTCGACCTCGCCCCGCTGCGCGGGGTCCTCGTCGCAGAGCGCCTTAGGGAGCCCACCGGGCTTACGACCGAGGTCTCGTCCATCGAGGGACGAATCGATGGGAGTGTCCGGGCACTCCTCGCGACCGCACAGACCCGGCGGCGCAAGATCGCCCGTGGGCTCGAGGCCGAGGGGCGATGGCAGCCCGAAGGGGAGGTTCGAGCGAGACTTCGCCGCTCCTTGCCGGCTCCCGGGCCGGCCGACTTCCCGGTCGAGGATCCCCCCGAGGCCGAGCAAGGGCTCGATAACCTACCGCTCTTCTTCGACGCCCGGCCCGGTCCCGTCGCCTTCGCGCGAGCACTCGGCGGATGGGAGCTCCTCGAACTATCCCCGGGGGGAGGCGTCACGCGGAGCCTGGGGGTCGTCCCCCCTCCGGAACGCCCACCACGGTTACAACCCGCTGCGGCCGAACTCCTTCGAGGGTATCTCGGCTACTGGCTCGAGCGCGACGCGCTGTTTGGCTACGTCCTACGCCAAATGACCCAAGAACACCATGGCGACGTTACTTCCTGGGTCGCCCGCGAGCTTAGGACGCTGGGAGCTCACGTTCTGGCCCGCGGGGGCGTTCGGGCGAAACTCCGACGAGCCTCGAACGAACCCCTGACCGAGTCGGACGTCGCCGACGGCATCCGCGCCCTCGACCAGGACGCGCTGGACCGGCCGACGTGGGGCGACCGGCTCTAGGGCCGCGGCGCCGGGAATCTTCGACCGAGGCCTTGCTCGAGGTGGGCGACGAGGTTCGTCTCATCGTCGAGGCGCCAGGGCGAGTGGACGACGGTCTCACGGCTCTCCCATGTACCGGGGGCCGGCGAACCGACGATCCTCTCGAACTCGGTCCGCCAACCGTGCGGGAGGGGTTCGCGACCCGAGGGGGGTTCGATCCCGGCGAGGATCGCGCCGGTCCTTGCGAGGACGCAACCCACCGACTCCGCCCTGTATCCGCCCCCGCCCGTCACGAGGATCCGACCGCGGCACGTCTCGTTCGCGAGGTCGAGGAGCATTCGGTCGATCTCCGCGTAGGCCCGAGACGTGTATTGGAGGCGCGCGAGAGGGTCCCCGACGTGACCGTCGACCCCGTGCTGGACGATGAGGACGTCCGGCCGGAAGTCGCGAAGGAGCGGGAGCGCGACCCGCCGGACCAGAGGAAGGAGCGCCTCGTCGCCCGCGAGCGGAGGGAGCGGAAGGTTGACCTTAAGGCCGGCCCCGTCCCCCTTGCCGGTCTCCTCGACGAACCCAGTCCCCGGAAACAGCGTCCGACCATCCTGGTGAACGTCGATGTCGAGAACGCGACCGGAGTCGTAGAACCCGTACATCACGCCGTCTCCGTGGTGGACGTCGAGGTCGAGGTAGCCGACCGAGAGGCCGGCGTGAACGGCCTCGGTGACGGCGATGGCGACGTCGTTGAAGATGCAGAATCCGCTCGCCCGGCCCGGATGGGCGTGATGGAGACCGCCGGCCGGGTGGAACGCGGGGGCTCCTCGCTCGCGCGCTGCGGTCAACCCTACTCTCGCTCCTGCGACGAGCCGGGCCGCGGCCTCGTAGCACCCCGGGAAGGCCGGCGTGTCCCCCGAGTCCAATAGAGTGCCGAACTGCGAGAGGCCCGCCTCCTCGACGAAATCGAGGTAGTCGGGACCGTGGAACGTCTCGAGAACGTCACGTTCCGCAGGAGCCACCGAGCGCACCCATTCGATCGCTGGGGTCCCCGGGGAAGCGGCCAGGCTCTCTAAGAGGCGGACCGCGAGCCCGCGCGAGCGCTCGGAGAACGGATGGGCGTTCCCGAAGTCGTACTCCTGGAACCGCTCGTCCCAAACGACCGTCGGAGGACCGGGGGCCATCAGGGTACGAGAGGAGGTGTGTCGATAAGGCGTACTCCGCGAGGCGGTATTTTTATGAGGACCGCCGAGTGCACCGACTCGTCGAGGTCACGCGGATGGCGATCGAGGACGAGCTGGGGCCGAACGCCGTGAAGGTTTACAAGACGATGAAGGACCTCGGCACCGTAAGCGAAGAGAAGATGGGGACCGCCGAGCGGATCACCCAGGCGGCGAGGCTCCCTAAGAACATGGTGCTGAACGCTCTCCAGGAGCTCCAGAACAAGGGGTTCGCTCGCCGTAAGGTCCGCGAGAAGGCCGCGGGCTACTATCTCCTCAAGTAGACGCGAACGGGGCTAGTCGCGGACCCTCTCGGAGAGGGCGGAGCTCGAGCCCCAGATCCGCTCCACGAGGCGGCTCGTCGACCGCAGCGTCACCTCGGTCACGCTGCTCACGCGCGCGACCTGGGCTCGGGACCGGCGTTCGCCGTTCTTCTCCGCGGCGAGGTAGATGAGCGCCGCGACGAGCCCGTGGGGGCTCAAGCCGGAGAGCTCGGGGTCCTCCCGGGCCTCGTCGAGCCAGGATTCAACGGTCGCACGGACCCGAGGCGATAGGGCGAGCTCCTCCGCGTACCGGGTCAGGAACGCCTTCGTCCCCACCCCGGGGATCGAGAACCCGCCTTCTCGCTGCACGACCTTGAACGTCCGCCCGACCTCGGAGCGCCGGCTCCCGACCGCTACCGCCACTTCGCCGAGCGTCCGAGGGATCGAGTAGCGTCGGCAACCGGCGTAGAGGCAAGCTCCGACACTCGCCGGAAGGCTCCGTCCTCGGAACAGCCCCCGCGCCTTCGACTCGCGGTA
>JASHWY010000129.1 GCA_030043835.1 Thermoplasmata archaeon | reverse complement strand
TCTACATCGGCACCCAGGGGGTCCTTCAGGGGACCTATGAGACGCTCGCCTCGCTCGCGCGGATCGAGTTCCATGAGCCCGACCTCCGCGGACGGTGGGTGCTGACCTCGGGGCTCGGCGAGATGGGCGGTGCCCAGCCGCTTGCGGTCACCATGCTCCAAGGGGTCGCGCTCGTCATCGACGTGGACCCTCGAGCCTTATCCCGCCAGCTAAGCCACTCCTTCCTCGACGTCGAGGCGCCCGACCTCGACGCCGCGCTCGATCGAGTACGGGAGGCCGTCGAGGAACGACGGCCGCTTTCGGTCGGGCTCTGCGCCAACGCCGCCGACGTCTACCCCGAGATCCTCCGAAGAGGGCTCAAGCCCGATGTCGTGAGCGACCAGACGGCGGCGCACGACCTTCGGGTCGGCTACATCCCTCAGGGGCTCAGCGTCGAGACGGCCGCCGCGGAACGGGAGCGGGATCTAACGTCCTATCTCGCCCGGGTGAGGTCCTCGATCGCCGTCGAAGCCCGAGCGATCGTTGCGCTTCAGCAGAACGGCAGCCGGACCTTCGACTACGGGAACAACTTTAGGACCCAGGCGAAAGACGCGGGGGTGGCGAACGCCTTCGAGATACCGGGGTACGTTCCGAAGTACATCCGGCCCTTGTTCGTCGTCGGGAGCGGGCCGTTCCGTTGGCTCGCGTTGAGCGGCGCTCCGGACGACATCCGTCGGATCGATCGAATGATTCTCGAAGAGTTCGCGGACGATCGTCACCTCTGTCGCTGGATTCGGCTCGCGGGCGAGAGGGTCCACTTCCAGGGCCTCCCCGCGCGGATCTGCTACATGGGCTACGGTCAGCGCGAGCGGTTCGGCCACCTCGTGAATGCGCTCGTGAGAGGCGGCGAGCTACAGGCCCCGGTCGCGATCGGAAGGGACCACCACGACAGTGGGAGCGTAGCGAGCCCGTTCCGAGAGACGGAAGCGATGCGCGACGGCTCGGACGCCATCGCCGATTGGCCGATCTTGAACGCCCTCCTCAACGTGGCGAGCGGAGCGACCTGGGTCTCGGTCCATCACGGCGGAGGGGTAGGGATCGGCAATTCGATCCACGCGGGGCTCGTCATCGTCGCGGACGGCACCGAGGACGCCGACCGCCGGATCGGACGGGCGCTGCACAACGACCCCGGCCTCGGGGTCGCTCGCCACGCGGACGCCGGCTACCCCGAGTCCATCGACCTCGCGCGAAAGGCGAAGTTCCGGGTCCCCGGCCTCTCGGGATCTCCCTGACGGCGGCCGCGGTGCTACATCGTAACATACCGTCCAAGCGAACGCGGGCCGTCCGGAACACGGCTATAAGCCGCCCTAACGGGTCGAACCCTCCGACGGGCAGAGTCCGTCAGAAGGAACCATGAAGCGAGGCGAGGAGAGAACGATGCACGGCAGAGCCCTCGGCTGGCTCGCTGCCGTCGGGGTCGCGGTCCTCGTGGCCCTTGCGGTGGTTCCCACGCTCTCGGGCGTGGCGAGCGCCACGCCGGCGACGGCATCCGGGCCGGTCTCGTGGGCCTATTGCGGCACGGGTTCATCGACGAACACGGTCACGATCGGTAGCGGCACCGGGACCTGGGACGCGATGTTCGGATGGTGCGTGATCTTCACGGCCACGAACACGACGCCCGGAACGGTCATGCTCGAGGAGCAGCGCACGGTCGGGATCACTATCTCGTCCACCTGGACGGGAACGTCCAAGCAACTGACGTACAACTACCACGCGCAGGAGGTCGACGCCGCGTTCGCGAACATCACGAACAGGTCGACGGTCTACAGCAACGGAAGCCCCCTCCCGGCGCTCGGGATCGACAACGCGTCGGCGGCGATCCGGTCGGCGATTACGCAGTCGATCAGCGAGACGATGGGTGGAACGACGACCAGCGCGTCGCTCGACGTGCTGGGCTGGGCGAACGCGTCGATCGCGTTCACCCCCTCGCTCGGCCTGATCCCGTTGGACCTCACGGGCGTGAACGAGTGGAACTCTACGTCGACGGTGAGCGGGTCGGCGGAGTGGAACATCACCGACTCGTGGTCGGACATGGGCTTCGGCGGCGTGACGGGATCGGGAACCCATAGTACCGTGGGAAGCTGGAGCACCGCGGGACCGGTGAGCCTCACAGGGTACAAGCTCCAAACCACGCCAGTGTTCCCCGACCACCACGCTCGGACCGGGGTGGTCCTGATCATCCAGGGCCCGTTCGACGCCTACGATGGGTTCGTGCTCGTGCCGCACGCCTTCGACCAGTTCGGCACCGCGGCCCAGCCGTACGCCTCCCGGGCGTTCGGTTCGGCGTCGATCGCCTCGGGCGAGACGCTCTACGTGAGCTCCACAGGGCGCGGCCTCGGGATCACGGCGGCGAGCCAAACATTCGATGCCGACGACACGGCGGTCAGCGCGCTAGCCACACCCACCACCAGCGGGAACTCGCCCGCGGCCTCCGCGGGACCGAGCGCAACCGTTATGGGCGAGCCGATGAGCGTGGCCCAGGCGCAGGCCGAGGACAACTGCCTCACCGACGGATGCAGCGCCGCGGCGGCCGCAGTCAGTGGCCTCGTCGTGGCCGCCATCGTCGTGCTCGTGGCGGTGGCGGTCGCGGGCACGGTCGGTCTCATTGAGTGGCGATCGTACGTCCGGCGCCGGCCCCCGACGGGCCTCGTCGGTGGCTACACGGAGAGCTGGTCGAACGGCGTTCCCCCCGCCGGCGCGATCCAGGGCTCTGAGAAGTCACTGACGCTCCCGTCGAGCGGGCCGAGTCCGCCCGAGGAGCCCAACGGACCTCGGTAAGCGGACCGCGCCCCCGGTGGGTCCCCCACGGGACCCACCCCAACCCCTTCCTCGTTTTCTTCCTCCCGCTGAGGAAGACCCTCCTACGAGAATCAGAGTGGGCTGATTCGCTGCCCAGCCGCTTCCAGTATTCTACGGTCGGTCTCGTAGGGAACGCGGTGGAGTGCCGTTGCGAGGTCCACCCATTCGGCCCGGTCGAACGTCGACTCGAGCTTCGCCACCGGTTGGCTGGTGTACGCCAGGAAGTAGACGGTGGTCTTGTGGACGTTCAGCGCCCGTTGCGGGTCGTAGAACCGATACGAGACCTCACCGAGCTCCTCGCCCCACGAGGTGGGAGTGATGCCGGTCTCCTCCCGAACCTCCCGCTCGGCGGCAGCTCGAAGCGACTCGCCGGAGTCGACATGGCCCTTCGGGAACGACCAACGGTCCTCGACGAGCTCATGGAGCAACAGGATGTCCCCGTTTACTGCGTGAACGAGAATCGCCCCGGCGGCGAGCTCCGGAACGATCGGCGCCGCGGGCCGGAACGGTTCGCTCCGTCGCGCCATGGCGCCGCAACTTCGGGGGCGCGTAAGAAAGTTTGCGAGGGCTATATTGGCCCGAGGCCTCGGGGCCCCCGTGCTCGACGGGTCCGAGGAGTATCACGACCTTACTTCGCTAGTCCAGAGCAAAGCGACGAAGAACGAGGGCAAGATCGCCCTAAGGTTTACCGGCCGAGACCTCTCCTACAAGGAACTCGACGGGCTGTCGGATCGGCTTGCCAACGGACTTGCGGACGCGGGGATTGGGCCCGGCGACCGGGTCGCGGCGCTCCTCCACAACACTCCGGAATTTCCGATTCTATTGTTCGGCCTCTCAAAGCGCGGCGCGGTCCTGGTTCCGCTCAACACTGCCCTCAAGGGAGAGATTCTCCACTACGAGCTCACCGACAGCTCGCCGAAGGGGCTCGTGATCGATCGCCGGCTCTGGCCGGCGTATGAGGCACTGCGCGGCAACCTCCGGATTCCGCGAGAGTGGCTCGCCGACCCGGTCTCGTCGGAGGAGGCCGTCCCGAAGGACGTGCCCGGATTTGACCGGCTTCTGGACGACCATCCGGGGGTGCCCACTCGGACACCTAAGCCGGGGGATCCGATCTCGGTGATGTACACTAGCGGGACGACCGGGCCCCCGAAGGGCGCGATCATCCCGCACGAAAAGCTGATCGTAACGCCTAAGGAGATCGGCCTAAGGAGTCGTCTCGAGCCCGGCTCGGTCCTGTTCACCGCCCTCCCACTCTTTCACTGCAATGCCCAGGAGATGACGATGCTGACCGCGCTGTTGAACGACCTCACCGCAGCGTTCGACGAGCGGTTCCACGCTTCGAACTACTGGGAGACCGCGGCGTCGATGGGAGCGACCCACGTCTCGCTTCTCATCGCGATGGTGAACATCCTGTTTAAGCAGCCGGAGAAGCCGACGGATCGCACCCACTCCGTCCGCACCGCGTTGACCGCGGGGGCCCAACGCTCCATCTGGCCCGAGTTCGAGCGACGCTTCGGCCTCACCGTCATCGAACTCTACGGGATGACCGAGTGCGGGTGCACCACGCTGATGAACCCCCCCGACGCGATCCGGGTCGGCTCCATCGGAACCCCGCTCGGCTTCGTCGAAGCGGACGTCGTCGACGACGACGACCAGCCCGTGCCGGCCGGGACCCGGGGGGAGCTCGTGGTCCGGCCCCGCGCACCGTTCTCGATGTTCCTGGGGTACCTCGGAAAGCCGGAGAAGACGGT
>JASHWY010000128.1 GCA_030043835.1 Thermoplasmata archaeon | reverse complement strand
CCGTCGAGGAGAATCGCCTCGATCGTCACCGGGCCGGGGCTCGGATAGTCGCAGGAGAATCGGTCCCCGATGAACCAGGCGGGGAATCCGTTCCCTCCCGAGGCGTCGCAGCTATCGAAGAGGAGCGCGCCGGACGGGACGTTCTTTTCGACGACCGTGACCAGGATCGGTACGCCAGCCTCTATGGCCGTGGCGTTCGTTAAGAGCGTAAGGGTCGCGTTGCCGTGGTCCCCATCGGCGGTGGTCGAGACCTCGGGAGCCGCCGCATGGGCAATCGCCCCTACGCTGTCGTCGACCCGAACGAGGGGCCAGAAGTGGCCCCATGCGAACGCGTGGAACGCTCCGAAGGAGCCGGACGCGCTCGCGTTGGTCGCGCTTTCGCTGCCGTCTCCCCAATCGATCACGATCCGATACGGTGGCTCCCCGCCGACCACGGTCCCCGTGAGGTTCGCAGGGACACCCGGGGTGAGCGGGTCGGGGTCGATCGAGAGGTTCTCGATCTCAAGGGGCGCCACGACCGAGATGCGCGTCGTCGCGATGCCGTAGGAGGTCGTCGAGCCGGTGGAGCAAACCACGTCGGCCGCCGACCGGGCAGTGAGCGTCGCCACACCGGTCGTGTTCGTGTTGGCGACGAAGAGGATCTCCGGTCCCATCGAAGTGTTGAGAAGCCCGACGGGGCGGGGTTCCGAGAGGGACCAGACAAACCACTCCGGGGTGAGGGTACAGCCCGGATCCGTGTCGGTCCACAGAGCGTCCACGAGGCTGGCATTGCCCGGAGTGAGCGAAGGTGACGCGGGGTCAACGACCAGAGTGGGCGAGGTCGCTCCCAGCGCGATCAACGCCGGGCCGTGGGGAGTGCCCGGGAGAGACCCGACGGGCCCGGCCACGACGAGGCTCGCACCGAAGCCGAGCAACAGCGTTCCCACCGCGATCGGCGTCCTCCATCTTCGCCAACGCACGCGGTCGATGGGTCCCATACCGCCACCCGACCGAAGCGAGAGGCGCCCGCTATTTGCGGCCCGCGCGGCTCTCGAACGATGAAGGGTGGTCTAGCGCCGCACGGCGAGCGCGACGTGCTCGCGAGAGAACGGAGTGAGCGAGGTCTCCTGAACGACCGCGAGACCTCCGCGGGCGAGCTCGGCGCGCGCGTCCCGGACAATGGCGGCGGCGGGGCGTCGCTGCGTCACCGACCGGACCTTCAGCATCAGGAGGCCCGTCCCGCTCGGGGCGAGCGAGGCCCGGGCGTTTTCCACGAAGATCGCGGCCTGGTTCCGCTGGGCGACGTCCTGATAGAGGAAGTCCACCGTGCCGACATCCGCCCCGTACCGCTCGGGCAGCTGAGCATCGGCGAAGATCGGGAGGAGATTCCCGCGCCGTCGGGCAAGCGCGAGGAGGGGGGCGAACGAGGTCGGGCTCTTCTCCACGACGAAGATCGACGCGTCGGGCCAGAGGTCCGAGAGGTGGCTCGCCGTCGTGCCGTGCGCGCCGCCGAGGTACAGTACCCGCTCAACCTTCCCCCAGAGGGTAGAGGGAGCTCCTCGCAGAAGGAACGCTGCGAGCTTCGAGCGGAACGGGTCCCATTGGCGGTACTCTACGCCCCCGACCGTGCGGAGCGTCTCTCCGTAAACCTTCTTCCCGGGGGTCGCGTTCACCGTAAAGAGGTCTCGCCCCTCCCGGTAGACGCCGTCCCACGCCGTCGGCTCCACAGCTTTCTTACTCCACGGCGAGGAGGAATTCGACCTCCACGGGGGCGTTGAGCGGAAGGACGGCCACCCCGACCGCGACCCGGGCCGGCCGACCGTCCTCACCGAACAGGTCGACGAGAAGCTCCGTGGCTCCGTTCGCGACCTCGTGCTGGCGGTCGAATCCGGGGGACGAGGCCACGTACACGGCGACCCGGAGAAATCGGCGCACCCGGTCGAGCGATCCGAGAGCGGCGTTGAGCGCGCTCAGGCCTTGCAGGGTCGCTCGTTGGGCGAGTTCTTTGGCGACGTCCGCGCTGACGTCGTGGTCGACCCGACCCGGCCGGACGACCGTTCCGCCCTCGGTCACGATCTGGCCGGAGATGAAGGCCCGGCCCTCCGCCACGACCACCGGCGCGTAGGTCCCTGCCGGGCGGGGCGGAGGAGGGAGTTCGAGGCGGAGGGCGCGGAGGCGTTCGGCGGCGGAGGGGGCCATGACCGGGGAGCGACCGGGGCCCCAAAAGGGTGCGGGCCTCGTCCCAGAGCAAGCCTATACGAGGAGGCTGACTTCGGTCGCCGATGTCGTTCTTTCGGCGGTTCCGCCGGAATGCGGACGAGCCGGCGAAGCCGGAGGCCCCCGCCGCGGAGCCCCCGCCAGCGACCCCGTCGGAGACTCCCCCACCACCGGCCCAGGCGGTAGCCGCTCCGGAGCCGTCGCCCGCCGCTCCGACCGAGCCGATCTCTATCGAGCCCTCGGCCCCCGCGCCCCCGGTCGTGACCCCTCCCGTGCCGGTCGAACCCCCGCCGCTGCCCGAATCGCCACCGGACGCTATCGCTCGGCCTGTACCGACGCGAGGCCCGTTCTCTCTCTGTTTCGTCTGCGGGAGCCCGCTCTCTCACGGGACCTGTCCCACCTGTCGCATCACGTGGGTCGAGTAAGCCCCAGGTTGGGGCCGATGGAAGCCGATACCTTTTGAGCCGGACCCGCTGAGGAACGAAGCGCATGGCATCTATAGCGAACGGTTCCGCGGAGTTCGACGAGCTCGAGAAGGAGACCGTCGCCCACCTCTTCCAACTACAGCCGAGCTATGCGGTCGGGCTCGGCCTCCACCAGTACGACGGGCTCGTTCCCGACCTCGCGCGCCCCGAGACCGACCGTTGGACGGAAGGAGCGAACAGCCTGCTTCGCCGCTTAGCGGCCGTCGATCTTCCCACCCTCCCGGAGCCGCGCCGGGTCGACGCCTTTCTTCTTCGTCTCCTGCTCGAGAGCCCGCTCTTCGACCTCACGGAGGTGAACGAGCTCGAACGGAACCCGATGGGGTACCTGGCCGGGGTCTCGCTCACCCCGTACCTCTCGCGGGAGTACGCGCCGGCCGAAGAGCGAGCGCGGGCGATCGCCCGCATCCTCTCCAGCGTTCCCCGGCTCCTCGAGGTGGGGAGACGCCGGCTTCAGAAGACGCTCCCGAAGCCGTTCGTCGACATCGCGCTCGCGATCGGGAGCGGTCTTCCCCAGCATTTCGCCGAGGGGGAGGCGTTCGCCGCGCCCACACCGGCCGCGCGCGAGGTCGCCGCGGCGCGCAATACCGCCGAGGAATCGTTGAAGGGCTTTCTCGACTGGCTCAAGACCGAACGACTTCCCCACGCCGTGCCTGACTTCGCCCTAGGCCCGACTCGCTTCCAGCGCCTCCTCAAGGTTCGCGAGGGGATCGAGGTGCCGTTCGAGGAGATCCGAAGCGCCGGGGTCGTGGACCTCGCCCGCAACCAGGCCCGGCTCGCGGAGATCGCCCGGTCGGCCGGTGTAACGGTCGGCGAGCTCTTCGACCGGATGAACCGGAACCACCCGACCGCGGCGAACGTCC
>JASHWY010000127.1 GCA_030043835.1 Thermoplasmata archaeon | reverse complement strand
AGTTCCCGAACTGTCCCAAGTGCGGCCAGCCGATCTCGACCCTCACGATTCGCCCGGTCGAAGGGGTCGTGGTGAGTTCCCCGCGCGGGCGTCCTACGGCCCGCTCCGGGGGAGCGATCGGGAGCATCAAGAGCGTCTTCCAGCGCGGCAAAGGGGGACCTCGGTCCCAAACCGTGCCATCGAAGGGAACCCCACCGGCGGTAGAGCCCGGGAAGGCTCCTGCGGGTCCGGCGGCAGCGTCGGCCAAGAAGGCCTCACCCAGTTCGGAGACGAGCGCGGTATCGTCCGCCGAGCCGGCCGCACCGAAGTCGGTCCCCGAACCTCCGGCACCTCCCGCCCCTCCGGCACCGAAGCGTCGGGAAAAGCCGGCGGACGACGAGCCCCGGCTTTAGCCGGGGCGCTCACCCCATATACTCTCTCGTGCCTTTTCGCACGGCAACTATCATGGCGACTTCCCCTCCGCCTACTCCGGGATCCCGGGCCCGCTGGAGCGGCCCCGTGCTGACCGTTATCTTCCTCGTGATCGCCGCGCTCGTCTTCGCCTTGACCTACATCAGTTTCCCGGCCAACGCCCACTACAGCGCCCTCCTCATCATCGGGATCCTCGCGTTGATCTTCGCCCTCGGGTCGTACCTCGCCGAATCGATCTCGCGCGACCCGCGGGCCCAGCGGTCGCTCGCATGGGGATTCTTCGGCATGGGGTTCGCGGTGCTGCTGCTCTCGATCGGCCTCGGCCCGACGTACGGCGTCAGCTCGACCTCCCAGGCGCTCGAGGGCCTCATCGTGGTCCTCGCCGTGCTGTTTGTGACGGTCGGCCTCATCGCCTGGCGCGTTCGGGCGGTTCAGGCGACCGAGAATCAGCAAGTGCCGAGGGCGGCCTGGCGCAACGAGCCCGCCCCATCGGCGTTCTCGTACGCCGCGGCCAACAGCCCGAGCGTTCCCGCGACAGCGCCGCCGCCGGGTACTCCGCCGCCCGGCGGCTCGCCGCCGTCCCGGAGCCCGTAACGTGGCGACCAACGCCCCGCCCGCCATGCCCGCCGCGCCTCCGCCGCCGGGCCCCCAGAACGTGTGCCCGAAGTGTGGAACTCCGGCGCCCCCAGGGGCCCGCTACTGCAACGCCTGCGGTTCTTCCCTGACGGTAACCCCGGAAGGAAGCTCGACGGGAACCCAGGGCGCTCCCCCACCCCCGGGGACGCCGCCGGTCGACCTTCGGCAGCGGGTGGAGAACGACCGCGGATGGTTGAAGCGCCTCCAGCTCCTCGTTCCCGGCTTCCGAGGGTACCGCCAGGGTGAGGACATTCGAGAGGCCGACGCTCTCCTGCGTCAGCAGGTTGCGGACAAGGTGAAGAACGCACGGGCAACGATCGAGAACGCTCGTCAGGCGCTCACGAACTCCGGTCAGTTCGGAGTTCTCAACGACCTTGCCCCGCTGGTCGCCGACCTCCAGCGCGTCGAGGGCGAGATCCGTCACGCCCAACAGGGATACACCGGGATCTCCCCGGCGGTTCGGATCAACCCCCAACAGATCGATCGGTTGTACGAGTACGACTACGGATTCGCCGTGGCCGGGGACCAACTCGACCAGACGGTCGCGCCGCTACCCTCCGCAGCGCTGGGATCGGCCGCCAACCCTGCTCAGGTCGGCACGATCGTCGCAACCGCGCGCAGCGAAGTGAACCAGCTCGACCAAGCGTTCAAAGCCCGGATCCAAGCGATCGAGGGGATCCGGATATCGTAATCATACGATCCGCTAGGAGGAATCACCGATGGTAACCAACAAACCGATTCCCGCCACTGGCGGGAGCGTCATCGGCGCAACGACCGTCAACTGGGAGGACGCCTACAAGGGCCCGAACGTCATGTGGCGAGTCCCCCGGAACATCCGGTGGAACGACAACATCGTCGTCCGAGAGGACGAGATCGCCGTCTTCTACCGGGACGGGAAGGTGCTCGCCTACCTCGACCGCCCCGACCGGTACGCGCTCACGAGCTTCAACACGAGGCTCGTGGCCGGGCTCATTCAGTCGCTCTCGGGCGTCCGCCAGGAGGCGGAGGTCTACTACCTCCAGAAGCGCCTCTTCGACGGGAAGTTCGGTTCCGCCGAACCGTACGTCTTCCGCGACCCCGACTTCGGGCTCGTCCAGCTCCGGGTCTTCGGAACCTACCGCTGGCGGGTCGCCACTCCGGACAACTTCATCAACCAATTCGTCGGAACGTTTGGCGCGGTCACGACCCCCGATGTCGAGGCCCGGCTCCGCGACCAGATGGTGATCCTCATCTACAACACCCTCGGAAAGATGAAGGAGCAGGGGCTGCGCGTCACCGACCTCGCAAGCTCGCTCCAGACGATCGAACAGGCGGTCCTCGGCTTCGCGCCCCAGCACTTCGGGCCGCTCGGCGTCGAGCTCAACCAGATCTACGGCCTTTCGATCAACCTCCCCGAGGACGTTCAGACCGCGGTCGACACGCGCTCCAAGATGGGCGTCCTCGGCGTGAACTATCTGCAGTACCAGGCCGGTCAGGCGATGACGACCGCCGCGGCGAACCCGTCGGGCGCCGCGGGCGCGCTCGCCGGCGCGGGGGTCGGTCTCGGCGCGGGTCTCGGCATCGGCTACGGTATGGCCGGCCAGATGCAAGGGGTGTACGGCCCCGGCCCGTCGACCCCGTGCTCGAAATGTGGCACGCTCGTCCCGGCCGGCGTCCGTTTCTGCCCGCAGTGCGGGAACCCGGTGGGGGGACCTCCTCCCGGCGCGACCGGAGGCGGACCTCCTTGTCCCAAGTGCGGCCAGCCCGTCCCGGCGGGGGTCAAGTTCTGTCCCAACTGCGGCGCCTCGCTCGCTCCGCCGGCGGCACCTCCCGGACGTAAGTGCCCCAAGTGCGGCCTCGACGTACCCGGGACGGGGAAGTTCTGCCCGAACTGCGGCGCGGCGATGCCGACCTAGTCGAGCAGGGCCGGACGGGACATCGAGGGGCGGAGAGGTGCCGCGATGACCTACTGCTCGAAGTGCGGGAACGCGCTTCCCGACGACGCTAAGTTCTGCTCGAAGTGCGGAACGCCGGTCGGCGGGGCCGCGAGCGGGTCCGCAGCGGCCCCCGCGGCGAGCGCCAGCGCGGCCCCAACGCTGGCGCCGGCAGGGACCCAGGAGCTCAAGTGCCCATCGTGCGGCGCGCCGATCCACCCCGTCTTCGGGGAGATGGTCATCACCTGTGACTACTGCGGCGCCTCCGTCACGCTCGGCGGAGCGGGTTGGAAGGAGATCAACAAGCACACGATGCTGACGGTCAACGTCGCCGACCGCGACGGGGCGCTCAAGATCATCCGCGACTACCTGGACCAGGGGTTCTTTCACCGACATTTCTTCGAGGAATCGAAGATCGTGGAGGAGCGGCTCTCCTACGTGCCGTTCTGGGTCCTCCCCGCGTCGGCGTCGACGACCTACCAGTACCAGGCCGTCGCGACGAGCGTGGGCACCACCGTCGGAACGATCGCCGCAGGTGCTCTTCTGGGGAGCGCGCTCAGCGGCCGGCGCGGAGGCTTCACCGTCATTCCGATCCTGGGCGGACCGGTGGTGAACCCGACCCGGTCGGAGACGATCTCGGGCCAGTACGAGTACCCGATCGTCGCCGTGAAGGCGATGAGCCAGTACCAGCCGAAGGACCACCAGTTCGCGCTCGCCGACCGGACCCTCTTCGACAAGAAGGTGGTCCCGAACGGCGCTCCCATCTTGAACGGCGACCTGGGCGAGGACGCCGCCCAGCACGCGGCGAAGGCGTACGTCCAGCAGCTCCAGTCGGAGCTGGTGCACAAGAAGCACAGTATGGTCTCGAACATGCGATGCGACGTTGACGTCACGGAAGGAGAGCTCCTCCACGTCCCCGTCTGGTACTTCCAGTTCGACCACAAGGGAGAGAAGGCCGCCGTCCTCGTCGACGCCCACTCGGGCCGCGTGATCCAGACGATCGGCCAGATGGGTTAGAGCCCACTCCGGCATCGGGGTTTAAGGCCCGAACTGGGTGCCTTTATCGATGGCACGGGCCAGCCGCCGGACCGTTGGGGCGCTGCTCGTCGCGGTCGTGATGGTCTCAAGCTCCCTCCTCGTCTCGAGCGCGGGCTTGGCCGCGCAAGGACGATCCTCCCCTTTGGGGGTTGAGGCCCGATTCCCATCGGGCGGACCTCCCTCATCCTCCTCCATCCCGACCGAACCGAGCCGAGCCTCCCCTGCCTCGGGCCCCGACCTCTACCCCGCCGCCGGGACCGTCACCGACACCGCGTTCGTGAACTACAACGCGACGACCGCCGGGAACTTCGCCTCGGTCGTCGCCGGCTGGGAGGTGGGCACTCCCGCGTTCGTGCCAGCGACCAATACCCTATGGTTCCCGACTCGGCCGGCTTCGGTGAGCCCCTACCCAACCCCGTCTAGTGGCCCCACCCTCATCTATAGCATCACGACGAACCAGTTCACCGGACTTGTCCCCGCACTCGCGAACTCATCTGCGATCGTCTACGATCCCTCCAACGGGCTTCTGTACGCGTCCATTTGGCCCGATGATTCCGTGGTTGCGTTCGACCCCTTGGCGATGTCCGCGGTGGGCATTCCGATTCCCGTGGGAACGAATCCGATTGCGATGGTTCTCGATAATTCATCCCAAGACCTGTTCGTCGCGAACGAAGGTTCCAACAATGTGTCGGTCATCAACGCAACGACGAGCAGTCTCACCGAAGCAGGGATTCCGACGGGCGCGAATCCGGTGGCGCTCGCGAATGATGTGATCGATCACCGGCTGTTCATCGCCGACGGCGGTGACTCCGACCTCAGTACGATTGATACACTGACCGATTCCCCGGGAACCTCTGTCCCGCTCACGGGACATGCTGCTGGGGTCGCTTACTCGGCGGCGGCCGGCACAGTGGCCGTGACCGTTCCTTCGAGTCACAATCTCGTGATGCTAGGCGCCAGCTCCCTCGGCGCCATTGCCCTTCCTCCCGTGGGAACCGGAGCTTCCGCGGTAATCTCGTCGAAAAACGGGAGCGAATTCGTTGTGGCGAATGGAACCGGCTCGGATCTTGTCGTGGTCAATGCCACTGAGGGGTGTGTCACCTGCGCGGAGATCGACGTCGAGCCCTCGCCGTCGGAGATGACGGTGGTACCACCGACCGGTCTTGATTACGTCTTCAGTTCCACCAACAGAAGCCTCGCCGTCGTGAGTCTTACCGTGGATCGCGCGCTCGCCATTTCTCCTAGCCTCGATGCGGGCCCTAAGTCCATAGCCTTCGATTCGCTCGCTGACCGAATCTTCGTGGCCGACGAGGTGGGTAACGAGATCACCGTCCTCAACGCAACGACCTTGCTGACGAGCGCACCGCCCATCGCGCTTCCCTCGGCTCCGAGCACTATTGTGTTCGGTCCGACCGAGAATTTTCTCTACGTCGGGCTCACCCCGGGACTCGAGGCCATCAACGCCACGACCTTTGCCGTCGTAGTTCAGTCCACCGTTTCGGGCTCATCCGCCCCGCTCGTGGTGAATCCACCGGCAGGATTGCTCTGGGTTCTGAACTCCGTGGAGGGTCTGGTAGGGTTTCAGCTGGGAACGCTGGTTCCGGAAGTCATCGTTTCCATGCCGGTAGGGTTCGCGGGAATCTCTTCGGCTGCTCTTGGGCCCGCAGGGCGCGACCTGTACGTCGCAAACGGGAACAATGGAACCGTGGTCGTCGTGAACGCATCGACCGGCACCGTCGTCCGGCCTGCCCTCGATCCGGGATCGGGGGCCGTATCGGTTGCGTACGATCCTGCCGACGACTCGATCTACGTCCTTGGCTCGAACGTGACGATCATCAACGCCACCTCGAACGAGGTCGATGACGTGAGCGTGGCCATCGCGCCCCACAACGTCGCTACGGCGATAGCCTTCGATCCGACCCGGGACGCTCTCTACGCTGCCGCTAGCGAGGGCGGGTCGACCCCCGGGGGGACGCTCAGTGTCGTGGACGGAAGCTCGATCGAGGCCAGCGACGGTTCCGTTACGGTCGTTCCGGTGGGCCAGCTCCCGGGCGATGTGGTCCCGGTGATCTTCCCCGGAAGCTCTAGCGAGGGATCCGCCGAGATCTGGGTCTCGAACACCGCATCCGGGACCTTGAGCGTGATCTCAAGCCCCATCGCGGTGACGCTCCTTGCGGCGTCGCCGTCCGCGATCGACCTTGGCCAGCCTGTCGAGATTCTTCTCCAGTATGTCGGAGGGGCCGGCCCCGCGTCGATCACGTACGGCGGACTACCGTCGGGGTGCTTGTCCACGGATGTTGTTGAGTTCGATTGCACCCCCACGGAGAACGGCACGTTTACGATCACGGCGACGCTCACGGCCCTGCTGGGAGGCTTCGCGACGGCCTCCACAGCCCTCGTGATCGCGGGGCGATTGGTCGTGATCGAGACCGTGGTGGGCGCTCCCGCATCCCAGTTTGACGTTGGGTCTCCCGTCGCTGTCAATGCGTCGGTGCTCGGAGGGACCGCGCCGTATTCGATCCGCTGGTCGTTTGGCGATGGCACCAGCGCGACCGGCGATGCCGCCCGGCATGCGTATTCCTCGCCGGGAACGTTCGTTCTCTCGACCACGGTATCGGACGGGACTGGAGCTACTGCCGAGAACGCCACCCTGGTCACGATCCACTCGCTGCCCCAAGTCGAGGTCGCTGCTTCGCCGGCAGCGACGACGGACGTGGGCGTACCGATCACCCTCGTGGCGACGGTGACCGGAGGATCCTCGCTACAGTCGGCCAACTGGACGCTGGGGAACGGTACGACACTCAACGGGACCAGCGTTCGGTGCGCTTGGGACGTCTCCGGGATACAGACGGCGACGTTCCACTACGTGGATGCCGCCGGGGTGTCCGTTGACCGCACGCTCGACGTGACGGTCAACCCGATCCTCAGCGCCACGATAGCCTTAAAGGTCGGGGCTGAGAGCGGAGCCTCCGCCGTGACCTTGGGCGAATCGGTCTCGTTTTCGTCCAACATCTCTGGGGGGACCGCTCCCTACACGGTCAATTGGAGCTTCGGCGACGGTTCGTTCCACGTCGGTGCCGGCGCGATCCACTCGTACGCGGTCGCTGGTACCTACACGATCTACGCGAACGTTACCGATGCGGTAGGAAAGAGCGTGAGCGTCGCGCTCCTCCTGACGGTCGAGGCCCCGTCGACGAGCAGTTCCACGAGTTCGAACAGCTTTACGGACGGAATTCTGCTCGGCGTGCTCGTCGGTATCGCCGCCGGTACGGCCATCGTCTTTTTCGCTTCCCGGAGCCGGAGGCGCGAGCGGCCGCCACCCCCGTCCCCGTACGTGCCCCCGACGCCTACCTCGCCGAGCGCGTGGAGCGAGGAGTGAATCGCTAGTCGACGCGGCGCGCGCCGACTCCAGCCTTCGAGAAGCCGTAGCGGACCGGCACCCTCCTCATCCGGTGGGTCCAGTAGTCGCATCGCTCGCACCGCTGCCCGAGGACGATCGACTCGCCGGTCAGGGTCCGGTTATGGATCGGCCGGAGGGGGGAGCTGCACACCGGGCACGCGGTGAGCGGGGGAGCGTTCGCGCGTTCCGTGTAGCGGACGGTCATCCGGATACCGGGGACGTCCAGG
>JASHWY010000126.1 GCA_030043835.1 Thermoplasmata archaeon | reverse complement strand
GCAACGCATGGCGCTCCGCCTCGGGCATAGGGCCGTCGCGCCCTACCTGTTCCCTTTGTTCGTGGACGCGGCCCAAAGGATCCCGATCGCGCGCCGTCTCCCAAACCCCGCGCCCAAGGCGCTCTTCCGAGCGTTCGCCCGGCACCGCGGGCTCCCAGAGGCCATCGCGTCCCGCCCGAAGCGCGCGATTCAGTACGGGACCGGGATCGACCGGGCGCTCCGCCGTGGATCGGGCTGAGGCGGGGACGGGCTCCGAACGCGCCCGCCGCTTCGGTCACGGCTATATATCCGGCCCCGACTCTCGGACCCGTGGCGGGCGATCCGACCGCATTGTTCTGCCCGCTCGAATTCCGCTACGGACGCGAACCGGTTCGCGCCCTTTTCTCCCGCGGCGCCCGGCTCTCGAGAGCGCTTCGCGTCGAGGCGGCCCTCGCGATGACCGAGGCCGACCTCGGGATGATCCCGAAGGAGGACGCCCTCGCGATCGAGCGGGCGGCGTCGCAGGACCGCGTCACGCTGGGGCGCGTCGACGAGCTCGAGCGATCGCTGCGCCACGACGTCATGGCGATCGTCCGGTCGCTCTCGGAGGCCGCCGGTGCGGGCGGCCGATGGGTCCATTACGGCGCGACGAGCGCGGACATCACGGACACCGCGCTCGCCCTCGAGCTCAAAGAGAGCGCCACGATCCTGCGTGGGGACTTGACCGACCTCGCGCGGGACCTTCTCGGCCAAGCCCGCCGGTACCGCGAGACGCCCGAGATTGGGCGCACCCATGGCCAGCACGGCGTGCCGATCACCTTCGGCTACAAGATGGCGGTCGCCGCCGCCGAGGTCATGCGTCACCGTAAGCGTCTCGACGAGCTCCTCCCCCGACTCGCCGTCGGGAAGATGTCGGGGGCGGTAGGGACGGGCGCGGGGTTCGGCCCCCACGCGGTCCAAGTCGAGGCCGGGGTGATGCGCCGCCTGGGTCTTACCGCCGACGAGGCCCCCACGCAGATCGTGGGACGGGATCGAGTCGCCGAGTTCACGAACTTCCTCGCCCTCGTCGCGTCGACCGCAGAGCGCATCGCGACGGAGGTGCGGAACCTCCAGCGGACCGAGATCGCCGAGGTCGCCGAGCCGTTCGACGAGGCCCGGCAGGTCGGAAGTTCCACGATGGCGCAGAAGCGCAACCCTACGGTCTCGGAAAACGTGACGAGCCTCGCCCGTCTCGTCCGAGCGTTCGCGCTCCCTCCGATGGAGAACATGGTCCAGTGGCACGAACGGGACCTCGCGAACTCGGCCAACGAGCGGATCGTCGTTCCGCACTCGATCGTCCTCGCCGACGACCTTCTCACGAAGCTCGCCGACGTGATCCGCGGCCTCCAGGTCGACGAGGCCCGCATGGGCGAAGAGGTCGCGCGCTCGGGAGGAGCCGCCATGACCGAGAATTTGATGCTCGCCCTCACGGCGAAGGGCCTCCCCCGCGACGAGGCGCACGAGATCCTGAGGGTCCTGACGCGGGACCTCGGCGCGGGACCCTCGCTCGTCGAACGCGCGAAGGCCTCGCCGGCCATCACGTCCCATCTGACGCCGGAGGAGATCGACCGGTACCTCGATCCGGCCTCCTATGTGCGCGCGGCCTCAGAGAAGACGGACCGGATCGTCGCGGCGCTCGACGTCGAGCTCGCGCCGTGACCGAGGCGGCCTCGGAGTGGCGCGCGACGATTCGCGTGCGTACGTCGAACCCCCGGGTTAGCGATTGGCTGGAACGGTCGCTATCCCCGGAGGTCGCCCGAGAGGTACCGCGGGCTCGGGCAAGCCTTCGGAAGAGCGCTCCCGGCCGGGTCGACGTCGTGATCGAAGCGCGGGACGCGGGAGCCGTCCGGGCCGCTCTCAACACGTACTTGGGCTGGATCCACCTCTCGCTCGCGACCGTTCGGAGGGCCGGGTACGCCACCGACGATGACCCGTCGGGGCGAGGCTAGCTCCGAAGCGCTTATGTCTCGTTTCGAGTGAGACGCCCCGTGGCGCTTCCCGCAAAACTGCAGAACGACATCAAGCAGTTCCAGCGGCTCCAGCAGGAGCTCGGCGGAACGCAGCAGCAGCGCCTCCAGCTCGACTTAAAGCTCCGCGAGGTCACGCACACGCTCGAGGAGTTGAAGACCCTCGCCGACGACGCGGTCGTCTACCGCCCGATCGGCGGCCTCCTCGTTCGAGCGAAGAACAAGAAGGAAGTCGAGGACCTCTTAACCGAGGAGAAGGAGACCCTCGAGGTTCGCGTGAAGGCGGTCGAGCGCCAGGAGAACCACTTGAAGGAACGGTACACGGCGATGCAGCAGGACTTGACCGCCCAGCTCCAGGCGGCCGGAATCCAGCCGACCAGCAGCGCCGAACCCGAGGCCTAGTCGGTCGCTCAGAATTTCCGTCGCACGAGCCGATCCGCGATTTCCCGAACGAGTGGCTTCGCACCCGATCGGATCGTGCGACTCCGATCGAGGCGGGCGAGGGCCCGCTTCGAGAGGGCGTCAATCCGCTCCTCCGAATAGGCGAGGCTCCCCGTCGTGCGGAGGACGTCCCGGGCGCGCTCGACGTCTTCGGGCGTCGCGTGGGGGTTCCCGAGGACCCGTGTGAGGCGGGCCCGATCGACCTCGGAGCCCATCTGCCACGCCTTCACGACGAGGAGGGTCCTCTTTCCCTCCGTGAGGTCGTTCGAGCTCTTCCCCGACGCGTCTGCGTCGAACCCCGCGCCCAAGACGTCGTCGCGAAGCTGGAAGGCGACCCCTAGGTCGGTGCCGATCGCTTCCAGCTCTCGGAGCTGCTCGGGAGGCCGCCCCGCGAGGAGCGCGCCGATCTTGAGCGGCGAGACCACCGTGTACACCGCCGATTTGAGGGTATGGACGGTCATCACCTCCTCCTCGGTGACCTCGGCCGGCTCGACCGTCCCGTTGCGGATGTCGAGGAGCTGGCCGTACGCCGTGAGCCGCGCCATGCGGACGTACTCTTGGAGCGCGGACATACGGGCAGTGCGGGGCACGGGCGTATCGAGGATAGCCTCGACGGTGAACGGCTCTTCGAGGTCCCCCAACGTGATCCCCATGCCCGTCCCAAAGTCGTCGCTGGAGCCGATCCTCGCATCCTTGCGGTGCTCCGAGGCCAGCGCTAGGTGAACCGTCGTGCCTCCCCTCCGCTGCTCGGCGTGGTCGATGATATCGTCGTGGATGAGCATCCAGCTTTGAAAGTGCTCGAGGGCGGCCGCTGCGGAGAGGACCGGGTCCGGCCGTCGCCCGGTAACGAGGTGATAGCCCGCGAGGAGCAGGATTGCCCGGAACCGCTTCCCTCCGCGGAGCGTGAACTCCTCGTTCGTTCGGAGATAGCGGCGCACCCCTGGGGGAGCGGTTCTCCACTGGCGAGCGTACGATGCGCGAAGCCCCTTCTCGAGCCGAGGAAGGTAGCGGTAAAGGTCGGCGAGGTCCACGGCGCGTTCCTTTCGCGCCAACTATATTTAACGGGGTGGAGGCTGGGTCCCTCGATGGCGTCCGCACCGTTCATCGAGCTGTCGGGGGGCATCGTCGAGGCGATGGGACAACGGCTCGACGCCGCGAGGCCGACCCCCGAGGGCCTCCTCTTGCGAACGGGCGACGGGTTCCTCTACGCCTTCCTCGAGGATCCGTCCCGGATATCGCTCGCGGACATCGGCCGTCTCATTGGCGGCGAGAAGGAGCCTCCGCAGCACCTCGTGGTGTTGAGCCCGGGACGTCTTCCTCTCGCCCTCGCGGACGAGGTCGTCCGGGGAGGCGGCACGCTGGTCGAGGGGGCCCGGTTCGCCGAGCTCGCTCGCCAGTTGGGCCTCGAGACCTTGCTCGGGGAGGGTCCTCGGCCCGCCGGGCGTGAGTCGAAACGGCTCCTCCCGAGCGCCCAGCAGCTCGACGCGATCATGCACCGAGCTCGGACCTGGCTCGATTGGGGAGTCCCGGCGCTCGCGCTCCGCTTCTATCGACACGCGTCGGACGCGAAGCCGGGGTTCCTGCCGGCCCGGATCGGGATCGGCCGCTCCTTGCTCGCCCTCGGCCTAACCGAGGACGCCGAAAGGGCCTTCGACGACGTGCTCGTGCTGCGTCCGAACGACCTCGAAGCCCGCCTCGGAAAGGCCGCGGTGCTGGGCGCCCGGGCGAAACCCAAGGAGGAGGTGGCGGTCTACCGAACCCTGCTCGCCGAGGACGAAGCCAGGACGGAGGTTCGGGCGCACTTGGTCGCGGCTCTCGTCGACCTCGGGGACTGGCCGAGCGCGCTCGTCGAGATCAACGCGATGCTGGCGCTAAGCCCCGAGGATCCGTCGCTGAGGTTCCTTAAGTCCGCGGCGCTGGAGCGAACGGGCCACCACCCCGAGGCCCGCCGAGAGCGCCGGGAGGCGCGAGAGCTCGGGCTCACGTACGATCGGGAAGTGGCCCTGTGTCAGCACCTCGGTCTCGCTCCACCGCCTCCTCCCCAACCGCCCGAGCCGGTCGCCGCAAGCCCGGCGCCACGCTCGAAGGCTCGCGTTCCTCCGAAGAAAGCCGCGCCCCGGCCCAAACCCACGCGACCGCCACCGCGCACGACGCGTGCGGCTCCGAAGCGGGCGCCGACCCGTAAACGTAAGTAGGCTCCCGCCGCGTCAAACCGCGCGAACCCGCCATGCGCGTCGCGTCCGTTCTTCCGAGTGCCACGGAGATCGTCTGCGCGCTCGGCCATCGGTCGGACCTTATCGCGCGCAGCGCAGAGTGCGACTACCCCGCGACGGTCGTCGATCTACCGGTGGTGATGCGGCCCCGTTTTTTGGACGCGGACCGGCCGTCGAGAGAGATCGACGCTCGGGTTCGGGCGACCCGGGGCAGGGGAGAGAGCCTCTACGAACTCGATGTTTCGTTGCTGCGCCAACTCCAGCCCGACCTCTTGCTCACGCAGAACCTGTGCGGCGTCTGCTCGGTCACCGAGGAAGAGGTCGCGGCCGCCTGCGCCTCCGCGGGGGTGGCTCCGGCGGTCGTCTCCCTCTCGCCGGTTACGCTTGAGGACGTCTGGTCGAGCCTCGAGGTCGTCGGGCGGGCGCTTAACGACCCTTCGGCGGGCTCGGCGTTGGCCGAGGCGATGCGCCGTCGATCCCGCACGCGAACGCGGACCGGGTCTCGGCCCCGCGTCGCGGTCGTAGAGTGGCTCGACCCGCCCATCCTCGCGGGTCTCTGGGTACCGGCGATCGTGCGGGCGGCGGGCGGAACGTCGGTGGGCGCAATCGCGGGTCAACCCGGCATTCGAACGACGTGGGAGTCCGTTCGGGAGCTTCGACCCGACCTCATGATCCTGAGTCCCTGTAGCTTCACCGTGGGCCGGACTCAGGGCGAACTCCGCACTCCGAGCATCGCTACGGCGGTGACGCGGGTGGCTCCCCCGCTCGGGACGTACGTCGCCGACGAGGCCTACTTCAGCCGGCCCGGACCTCGACTCGCGGACGGGGTCGACCTCGTCCGCCACCTTCTCCGGCCGGGGCGATGGGACCCGCCGATGCCGATCGACCGGGTCCCGTCCCCGAACGGGGAGGTCGTCGCGTGAGCGGTGGGCCGACCGATCAATCCCAGTGGACCTACGCCCGGCCTTCCGTCCCTCGCCGCCGGACGTCGAGCACCGAGATTTGGCAGATCGCCGTCGCGTTCGTCGTGCTGACGCTCGACATGTCGTTCGTCCTCGTCCAGTTCCGAGCCGCGTTCGGAGCGACGGCCCAAAGCCTCCTCAGCTCCCTCTCGCTCGGGATCGTCCTCGTGGGCGCCGCCTCGGCGCTTACGGGCTTCCTCGGGCACGAACTCGCGCACAAGGCGGTCGCTCAGCGACTCGGCTACTGGGCCGAGTTCCGATGGTTCCCGATTGGCCTTTTGTTCTCGCTGCTCCTGGCGTACACCCTGGGCTTTCTCTTCGCAGCCCCGGGCGCGACTGTGGTGAGCGGCATGGATTACTCGGAACGCCGGGGCTGGGGCCGGACCGCTCTCGCGGGTCCCGCGTCGAATGCCGGATTTTCCGTCGTCTTCTACGCCGCAGCGATCGGGACCGTGCCGTTCGGCTCCTTCGTGACGAGCTCGCTCCTCTTCCTCGCCTTCATCAACGCTTGGTTCGGCACGTTCAACCTGATCCCGGTCGGGCCGCTCGACGGGGCCAAGGTGCTCCGCTGGAGCGCCGCGTACTGGGGGGTAGCGATCGTGGCGCTCGCCGGATTGGCCGCCTTGGCCTACGTCGGCTGGGTTTATGGGTCGCCCTTCTTCCACTTGGGCTAGGAAGTGCATGACGCGACCCACCGTTCGGGAGCTCGGCCAGGATCGCTTGCTCGTCGACCTCGATTTCCGGGACACCGAGGGCCTCGTGGCCGCCTATCTGCTTCCCGAGGAGCCCGGTTGGACGCTCATTGAGACCGGGCCCTCCACGTGTCGGGAGCCCCTGCTCGCCGGCATCGCTCGCGCGGGCGTCGCCCCGGAGGAGGTTCGGCATGTGTTCGTGACCCACATCCACCTCGACCATTCGGGCGGCATGGGCGCGGTCGTCGACGCGTTCCCCCGCGCCACGTTCTACGCCCATGAGCTCGGCGTGCCCCATCTCGTCGACCCGACGAAGCTCATCGCGAGCGCCCGCCGGGCCTGGGGCGCGGCGTCGGACCCCCTGTGGGGTACGATCCTTCCCGTGCCGGCGCCTCGTCTCGTGCCCTTGCGCGGAGGCGAGTCGTTCCCGCTCAAGGGCGGAACACTCTCGGTCCTCGCGACGCCGGGCCACGCGAAGCACCATCTCGCCTTCTTCGATTCCGCGATCCGTGGCGTATTCGCGGGAGACGGCGCGGGAGTCCGACTCGAAAGCAGCTCGCACCCCCGGCCGGCGGTGCCGCCGCCCGACCTTGACGTGGAGCAGCTCTTCGCAAGCCTCGTCGTCATGCGGTCGACGAACCCTCGTCTTGTGCTGTTCAGCCACTTCGGGCCGAGCCCCGACGGTGCCCAGGACCTGGTCCGGTACCGGACCATTGTAGAGCAGTGGCGGGACGAGGCGCTGGCCGCGGCGCGGGAGCGGCCCGACCCGGAGTTCATTGCCGCCCGGTTGAAAGCGCTCGACATTGTCGGGCCGGAGGCTTCCCGACCGGACGACCGGGAGTCGCTGGTCTCCGGCTACGACCTCGCGGCCCACGGCTTCTTGCGCTACTTCGAGACGCACGGGCTCTTGGGCCCGGGGGCCGGCGCGACGGTCACCGGGAGCGCCGCCCCCGGCGGCGGGGCCCCGGCGGCTGGGCCGGGATCTCCGCCGACTCGACCATGGTGACAAGGTTCGTCGGCCGGCCCTCGATCGGATAGCCCGCGGTCAAGACTAGCGGTCGGCGGTCGAGAAGGTGCTCTCGCCGAGCCACCGCCACCGCTCGGCGTCTCAGCTCCTCGAGCGTCCGATGGAGTGGGGTCGGGGCGGCGAGCACCCCGCTCACCAAGGCGAGGCGCCGCCGCGTGGTCGGGAGGTTCGAGAGGGCGAGGACGGGACACGAGGGCCTAAGGGCCGCGACCAGCCGGGCGGTGCGTCCAGAGTGCGTCGGCGTCACGACCGCGCTCGCCCCGGAGCGTTCGGCGAGCTCGACGGCCGCGGAGGCGACCGAGCGCTCCCCCGAGGCTCCGGGGCCGACGGACGCTGCGCGCCTTCGGAGGACCGTCGGGTCAAACGCCCCTTCGGTCGCCCGAGCGATGCGGTCGAGCCAGCGGACGGCCTCCACGGGGTACTGGCCCACGGCGCTCTCCTCGCTCAGCATCACCGCGTCGGCGCCGTCGAGGACCGCGTTCGCGACGTCGGTCGCCTCCGCACGCGTCGGGCGAGGGGAGGTCACCATGCTGAGGAGCATCTGGGTCGCGACGATGACGAACTTTCCGGCTTCGTTCGCCCGACGGACCAGCATTTTTTGCTCGAGCGCGAGCCGTTCGAGCGGCACCTCGATCCCTAGGTCCCCTCGAGCCACCATGATCCCGTCCGACTGATCGAGGATCCCCCCGATCGCTCCGAGCGCCTCGGCCCGCTCGATCTTCGCGATGATCCCGATGCGGTCCCCCCCGGGAACGTTCGCAAGCCACCGGCGGGCGGCGACGATGTCGTGGGCGTCCCGGACGAACGAGAGCGCCAGGAAGTCGGCGTCCTCCTCGACCGCGATCCGTGCGTCGGCCCGGTCTTTCGGCCCGAGGACGGAGGTGCGGAGGTGAGCCTTCGGTAAGAAAAGGCCGGCGTGCGCGCTCACCGCTCCCCCGCTCGTAACCTCGGTCTCGATGGCTCGAGGCGACGTCCGCCGGACCACGAGCTCGACGTTCCCATCGCCGAGCAGCACCGGATCCCCCCGGCGAGCGGCACTCGCGAACGACGGAATCGAAACCGCCACCCGTCGAGCGTCGCCTGGTCGCGGATCCTGGTCGAGGACCCATCGCTGGCCGCGCTCGAGCGTCACGCTCCCCGACCCGAGGTCCCCGATCCGTATCTTCGGTCCCTGCACGTCGGCGACGA
>JASHWY010000004.1 GCA_030043835.1 Thermoplasmata archaeon | reverse complement strand
CGCCCCCGTTGATGGCAAGATACCCCCCGCCGACGACCGCGCTCGTGTCGCCCGCGCTGCCGACCCCTTGAGCGCCCCGCTCGATCTCGAAGCTCCGTTGCGCGAGCGTCGGCCGATCGATCCCCCCGCAGGCCGCTCCCAGCGCGGCGGCCAGCGCTGCCACGAACGCGGCCGACGAACCGAGGCCCGCTGCCCGGGGGATCCTGGAGATCGCGCGGACGTCGATCGGCGGGCGGCCGGTCCACGATTGCTCGAGGGTGGCTTTGAAGTACGGGTTTCTTTGAAACGCGTCGCGGTCGGAGTTGAGCGCGAGGACCGGAGCCGTTCGGACGAAGACCTGCGTGAAAAGGTCGAGGGCAAAGACGAGCTCGGGGGCTCCGTGGACGACCGCGTGCTCCCCGAAGACGATGCACTTTCCAGGAGCCCGGGTCGAGATGGGTAGAGGCCGTTCGGGGATGGGAGAAAGCGCCTCGTTCAACGGAGTGCCCTCCGTGTCCGAACTCGTTTGCCTCGGGCCTGAGGAACGATCACCCGTCTCGCCCCGCGGAGCGCTCGGGGCCCGGGAACGCCCCGAAGGCGTTCCAAGGTAACCGCGACCGCCGCGACCTCGCTGTGGGGCTGATGACCGACGGCTACGTTGAACGTCGCGAGGCGATAGAGCTCCGAGGGGACCTTCGCGCCCCCGACCACGAGGAGGATCCGCCGGCGGCCTCGCAAGCGCGATAGCACCCGCGCGAAGGGAAGCCCATACATTGTGAGGTGGACCACCGGCCCCTTGAACGTCCGAACCACCTTCCTCCAATCGTCGGTCGGTACCACCCGAAACCCTCCACCCCAGCCACGACCCACGGCGTCGATCCGCGACGAGAGATCGGGGTCGGGCGGGTGAAGGAACATCCGCTCGGCCCCGAACGCGCGGGCGGTGAGGGCGAGGTGCGTCGTGAGCCGGGGGTCGCGTCCCACGCGATGGCCGATCCGAAGGACCGCGACGGCGGGCCGTCTACTCGGCGCTCTCCGCCCGGAACCGCTCGATGCGGTGGCCACGGTACTCCAGCTTCTCCGACCGCTTCACAAGCCCCTTGAGGCGCGTCGGGGACATCCCTAGCTCCTCGGCGATATCCGAAAAGAACCGACCCTCGGGCCCCACGACGTCGTAGATCTTCTCCTCGAGCTTCGCGTACTCTTTGGGGTTCATCATCGCGATCGCGAGTACTTCGGAAATCTCGGCCAGCGGCGAGGTCGTGTTGATGTTGATCGTCGAATAGTAGAAGTGGTAGCTCTTGTCGGGCTGCCTACGACCCTCGCGGGCGACCCACCGCGTATCGATGAGCCGAAGCTTGTCGAAGAAGGCGAGCGCTTTGACGCCTTCCTTCCCAAACTCACCTTCGACGTCCTCGATCGTGAGCCAGTTCTCCCCGAGCCGCTGGACGAGCTTCAGCTTCACCGGGGAGTCGACGGCCCTCAAGATCGGAACGAGGTCGCTCACATCGTTCACGACCTTGATGCGGTGGATCTGCGACGCCATGAACCCTCACCGCGACCGAGCACGGACTTCTGCGAGAAGGAGCCGGCGGTACTTCCCGTAGCGGTCGCCGGGATCGAAGCGGGCCGGGTGGGGCGTGCGCGTCGCGCCACCGCACTCCGGACACTTTCCCCGGAACGTGTAGCGCCGACAACCGGGGCAGACGCGAAGGATCGATTCGGTCATGCGCGCGTGAACGTCCCCTCTCCGCCGGCGCTCTTGATCGCTTTCAAGGCGGCTTCGGTCGCTCGTTTGAGCGTTTCCTCCGCCTGCTTGTACTGACTCGCGGAAACGCGGATCCGGTACCGAGGAGCGCCCACGTACTGGACCTCGACCGACTCGGGGTCGGCCTTCTCGGCGGCGAGGAGCGCCTCGCGGACGTGCTCCACGCCGTGCGCCGACGCGTCCGAGACTTCGAGCGTCCCCAGGATCGTGACGTGAGGCGGCTCGATATTCTCTCGGGCCACCTTCAAGAACGCCGACGCCCACGGAGCCTTTTCGGTCTCCCTCTGGAACCGCTTGGGATCCCCCGAGGCGACCTCGAACGCTCCGTAGAGCGATCCAAACTTCTCGACGAGCATCGGTCCGAACGTTTCGGTCGCCTCGTCGGCGGTAACCTTGAGCGCCTGCGCGACCTGGTCCACGAGACGAAGGGCTCGAAGCTCGTTCTTCCACGCCTGGGTCTTCTCGCGACGCTGATGGTCGTTGATCCGTTTCAAGGAGAGGTCGATCTGGCCCTTGGCGGGGTCGATCCGAAGGACCCGCGCGACGATCTTCTGGCCCTCGCGAATGTGGTCCCGGATGTACTTGACCCACCCGGTCGCGACCTCGGAGAGGTGGATGAACGCCTCGCGTTTGTTGTACTCGTCGAGCGTGACGAACGCACCAAAGTTGCGGATCGAGGTGACGGTCCCGATGACGAGGTCGCCCTCCTCGGGATACTCGGCGCGCGGGGCCATCCGTCGACCGAGCCCCCGTTTACCCGGACACCGGACGAACGAGCTCGCCGCGGAGCTTGGCTTCGCCGCCGGTCGGGGTCGCGAGCGTCGCCCCACAGACGGAGCAGCTCACGACCATCGCCGGTCGGCTGAACATGGTTTGTTCGGTGGAGCAGTCGGGACACTTCACGATCCAGAAGGGAGCAGGGCCTCGCATCGTTTCTAACCTCAGTGTTTCTCCACGAGCTCGAGCTGCCCCGCGCGCCAGCTCACGGGCCTCACGACGTACTGGCACTTCTTGCAGCGGAATCGCAAGTTCACCCGACGGACGGCCTTCGCCCGCCCTTCGGGCTTGGGGCGAGGGAAGCCCCCGTAGCCTCGCGTCGCACGGCGGAACCGCCGCTGACCCCACTTAAGTTCGGACGCGGGACGCTTCTTGTCCTTATCGACGTCGTGCGGTGTGTGGGTTCGGCACCGGGGACAGTACGTCGAAACGACCTTCGGATAATGCATCGGCGCGCGCGGATTCCCCCATCCTATATAGGGTTGGGGGCCACGAAACCCCGTTCCGGGCTCGTTCACGACCCTCCTTTACCGGCGTGCGGGAAGCGCCCAGAACCGGCCGCAGGGCCGAGCCAACTCTTAAGTAGCGAAGCCTTTTCGCCGCGACCGCCCTTTCGCGGGGAGAAACTCTCGATGCCCGATCGCCCGTCGCTGGAGGTCGTTACCGAGGCGCTCGGGAAGGCTCCCGAGCGCCACTTCTCGGAAACCGTCGAGGTCGCCGTCAACCTCAAAGACCTCGACCTAAGCGTCCCCAAGAACCGCCTCGAGGACGAGGTTACGCTCCCGTTCGGACGAGGGAAGCCGGTGAAGGTCGCCGTCTTCGGCTCGCCCGAGCTCGGCCAGAAGATGCGGGGGGTCGCCGACCTCATCGTCTCGGCGGGAGAGCTTGACGAGTTCGCCAAGGACAAGAAGGCCGCGAAGAAGCTCGTCTCCGACATCGATTTCTTCCTTGCCGAGGCGCCCCTCATGCCGACGATCGGAAAGCGGCTCGGCGTCGTGCTGGGGCCCCGCGGGAAGATGCCGAGGCCGGTTCCTCCGGGAAGCGACCCTACGAACCTCGTGAACTCGCTCAAGCGCTCGGTGAGGATCCGCTCGAAAGGAAACCGGACGTTCCACGCGCCCGTCGGCACCCGGTCGATGAAGGCGGAGGAGATCGCCCAGAACGTCGACGCGGTCCTCGCCCGCATCGTCGGGAAGCTCGAGCGCGGCCGCACGAACATTGAGTCGGTCTACGTGAAGACGACGATGGGTCCTGCGGTCCGGCTCTGGTAGGGAGGTTGCATGCCCGGACGCGGCTCGGTTCCACCGGAACGGATCGCTCATGTGGAGAAGCTCACCCGGCTCGTCCTCTCGAAGCCGGTCACGGCGGTGGTAGGAATCCGAGGGGTCCCGGGGTCGGCCCTCCAATCGATGCGGCGAGAGCTGCGCCGCAAGAACCACCCGATCGTCGTTGCGACGAACAGCTCGATCCGCCATGCCCTCGAAAAGGCCTCGGAGGAACGCCCGTCGCTGAAACCTCTCCTCGACCAAGTCGAGGACCAGACGGCCCTGTTGGCCGCCGAGGGGAACCCGTTCTCGCTGTTCCAGGAGTTCGCCCGGACCCGGTCCCCGACCCCCGCTCGGGGGGGCGAGGTCGCTCCCCACGACATCTTCGTCCCCGCGTCGACCACAAGCTTTCGTCCGGGGCCGATCGTCGGCGAGCTCCAGCACGCCGGCTTCCCGGCGGCGATCGAGAAGGGAAAGGTCGTGCTCAAGAGGGACACGACGATCGTGAAGGCCGGCCATGTGATCTCCCGCGAGGTCGCCGGGCTTCTGACCCGTCTCGAGATCTTCCCCCTCGAGGTCGGACTCTCGCTCCGGGCCGTCGTGGAGGGGGAAACGTTCTACCCGAGATCGGTCCTCGAGGTCGACCTCGACGCCCGACGGCAGGAGCTCGTTAATGCAGCGTTGGGGGCGTTCGGGCTCGCCGTCGAGCTCGGATACGTGACGCCCGAGACCCTCCCGCGGCTCGTCACCAAGGCTCACCGCCGTGCCCTCGGCGTGGCGATTGCGGCCGGCTACCCTACCCAGCAGACGATCGAGCCCCTCTTCACGAAGGCGATGCGCGCAGCAGCGCTCATCGGAAAGCTCACAGGTGCCAAAGGGTCCCCCCCCAAGCCCACGGAGTGAGAAACATGGAGTACGTGTATGGTGCGCTGCTGCTCAACGCCGCCGGAAAGCCGATCGACGAGAAGGCCCTCAGCAAGGTCCTGACCGCGGCGGGGGTCTCTGCCGACGAGGCCCGGGTGAAGGCCCTCATCGCGTCGCTCGAAGGGGTCAACTTGACCGAGGT